>JABXIM010000010.1 GCA_013373085.1 Oceanospirillaceae bacterium
GCGACGCGCTGATCAACCAGATGACCGTTTCCGGCCCGCGCTACAACGCGGTGCAGCAGGCCGAGATCGACACCGAAGAGTTCGTCTGATCCTGCCGGGTCCCGCCCCGGCCGGCGGGACTCTGTTTTGCAGGGGCATGATGTACAGGAGCATTCGAGCGGGCTACATTAGCGGATACGGATTCCGCGACAGGAGCCCCGACATGGAACAGATACCGGCCGAAGCGATTGCAGACGAACTGAATTCCCAGGGTCTTCAGAGCGGGTCCATATTCGGCGCCATCTCCCCTGCAGCGATCCGCTTTCTGATCACCAACGGAGAAGTCTTCCGTGTCGCAAAAGGTGAGGAAATCTTCCGATACGGCGAACCGGGCTGCAGTTTCTTTGTCGTCTGCACCGGATCGGTCGATTTCTTCAAGCACCACGAGGGAAAGGATGCCTATACCCGCACTGTCATGCCCGGCGAGGAGATCGGCTTCGTCGCGATGATCGCCCTGCACGATCATGTCGGCATAGCGGTCGCCCATGAGGACAGTATCGTGCTGGAGATCTCATCCGATCTCTTCGCCGACCTGCATGAAAAGTACCCTTTCGACTTCGGCATCATGACCCTGAACCTGGCACGGGATCTGGCGCGGATCGTCCGCAAGCTCAGCAATATCCTGGTCGGGCATTCCATCGAACATTGAGACGGTCCCTCACAGACACGCCATAACGGCAAACAAGGGGATCCGGTTAAACGGGAAAAATCGAGGCGGGATTAAGTAGAGGCGGGAAAATTAGGAAAATGACCAATTTGCAGGCAAAAGTTCGTTTTTTGATACCGACAAGTCAATGCGAAGTGGTGCCGACAAGAGGATTCGAACCTCCGACCTGTCCATTACGAGTGGACTGCTCTACCAGCTGAGCTATGTCGGCACAGGGAAAGAGAGCAAGGGCTTGGCGACGCCAAGCCCTTGAACTAGAAAGGATCTTAAAACTTCTACTGCAACAGGACAAGTCTGTATCGCGCAGACCGGTCAGAGCGCATTCATCCGAAAGCGGTATTCCCGCTTTGATAAAATCACACCCTTCGGAATGATCGCCACGAGTCGAACATCTTGAGTAATTATTTGACCTTCCCGAAGCATCCGTTCCCCTACTTTCACACGCCGCAAGGCCGGATCGTCAGAATAGATATGTACGCTGAACTTCAGCTCCGGCAGACTGCGCTGAACGTCGACCGGCAACTGGCGCCAGTACGGAATATCGGCATAAGGTGAAGCGGGCTTAGCAGCTACTGGGCTGGTTTCGACGTCGGGCAGTGTAGGCCCGGACTCTGTTTTCGCCGCAGCGATCACCGGAGCATCTCTCCGAACCGCGGGTTTCGGCGCAGGTGCCGCGACAGGCTCTTCGAGTCGGATGCGGACGCCCTTGAGATCGTCTTCATTGACCGCTGCCGGCGCGACCACGGCCAGAGTTTGATCGACCGGGTTTCCATTCGAGCTCTCTTCGGTAGCGTTCGTCTGAGTGCTGGCAACTTCCGATTCTGTAGCCTCGGTAGGAGTCTGTGCGCCACTCTCTGGACCGAGATCCGGCATACGCTGCCACCAGACCAGCACCACAACAACGACCAGCAATAACAGCATCCATTTCAGCCGTCCTCCCGACCTGGGCTGTTTCCGAGGCTTGGCGATAATGGCGGCAGCACCGGACTCCGAGGGTGTCTCCTGTTTTCGTTTCGAGTCGGACTGCTTGAGCGCATCGAGTATGTACGACATCGTTTACAACCCTTCAGACGACAATAGCGGCAGGTCTTTGCGGGTTTGGGTATTGAGGTGAATGGCTGTTTTCGGCCCCACCACCCCGTCGACCGTCAGGCCCTGACGCATCTGAAAAAACCTGACCTTCTGTACCATGCTGGAATCGTAGCTGTTTCGAGCCACCAGTTGCACGTCACCGTTGAGCTGCGCCATGGCCTGGCTGAGCCACTCGACCGCCCCTCCCGAAGAGCCGGGCCAGATGGGCGCAGCGTAGCCCGGTGGCAAGCGCCAGAACATGGTGTAGCTTCCAGCCCAGGCCTGCTCGAGTTCAGAATAAGGGACCTCGACACGCTTGCCGTCGATTATCAGCGACCCTCGCTCATCGTTCAGTGCCATGATCGCCGCCTGTATCGTCTTGCCCCCGCCGGTGTTCAAGCTCGCGACGACCGGACGATTGAGCGCCTGTAACGATGGCAGATCTCCGGAGGAAAACAGGCACCCCAGCCCCTGGGACTCGGCAAAGCGGCAGACCACCGGATTCTGGCGCGGATCGTAATCGACGTGCCAGGCTGCGAACATCGCGCGGTACGCGTGAACCATGCCCAAGTCGCCATCTGCCTGACGCGGCCAACGAAACGGTTCGGGCATCGTCGTCAAAGCCGGCGCGTCCACCTCTGTTTCGGGCGTTATCATCGCCAAGGCAACCTCGGGGTCGGCAGCAGGCCGGCCTGATACGCTTTGCGGCAGCGACGGCTGCGCCATGACGGATTCCGAGTTTTGCACCCCGGAGCCCTCTGTGCGTGGCGCGGGCTCGAGAGTGCGTTCAGGCTCTGAATGCGGAGCCGGCACCGGCTCAGACGATGCCAACGGTTCTGCGGCAAACAGGTCGAGCTGCACAAGGCTGTCCAACCGGGTTTCATCGGAAACCCAGGCCGCCACGCCAAAGCCAATCACCCAGGCCGCCAGACCCGCAGCAACCGACAATCCCAGGATCCAGCGGCGGTTGTCGCCACCGGACAACCGCACCGCGGCTTCATCGCCGAACACCTCCCGCGCCGCCTTGACCAGCGTCGCGACCTCAACGCGGTTGTCCCGCTGCACGAAGGTGCCGAGCAGGGCCCTGTCGCAGAGAATATTGATCACCCGGGGAATGCCGCCGGATAACTTGTACAACCGCTTGAGCGTCTTGGCCGGAAAAATGGGGCGGTCCAGCCCCGCCACCGAGAGCCGGTGCACGATGTAGGATTCGAGATCTTTCCTGGGCAGTGCGCCCAGATGGAACCGCGCGGTGATGCGCTGCGACAGCTGGCGCAACTCCGGCCGCGCCAGCAGTTCGAGCAGCTCCGGCTGCCCCACCAGCACCATCTGCAGCAACTTGCTTTCGTTCGTTTCCAGGTTGGTCAACAGGCGGATTTGCTCCAGCAGGGCCACGCCGAGATTCTGCGCCTCGTCGATGATCAGGACGGTGTTGCGTCCCCTGGCATGGGTTTCGAGCAAGTGCCGATTAATCAGGTCGATGTACGTTTTGCTCCGCACATGCTCGCCCTGCGGATAGGCAATGCCCAGCTCATCGCACAGGGCCGCCAGCAGCTCCTCTACGGTGGCCTTCGGGTTCAGAATCACCGCGACATCGGTGTTCTCGGGCAGTTGCTCGAGCAGACAGCGACACACGGTCGTTTTCCCCGTCCCCACCTCGCCGGTGAGCAGGACGAAGCCACCATTGCTGCTGATCCCGTACAAAAGATGGGCCAGCGCTTCCTGGTGCTGCTCGCTCTGGTAGAGATAACGGGGGTTTGGCGCAATGGAAAAGGGCGACTCTGTCAGTCCGAAGTAACTGTTGTACATCTCGGGTACCACTCGAGGTTTCAGTATGGAGTAACTATAGATGGTGCACGTTGCTTTTACTCCGCGGCTAATGACTCTGATATTGCCTTACAACTGTATCAATATGAATACAGTACATGCCGAAGAAGCGAGAGTTGCATCAATGTACGGTAGCAGTTCAGGCCCCCAACTATACTTGTTACACAAACAGAACAAAAAAGTGTCGCACTCCAGCAACCACCCGAACGTCAGCGAGGAGTCGAATCAACCGGATTCACGCGCCTGCGACCCGCAAAAATTCGGAAAAATCAAAAATTACAGAGACTCACGCACACAAGGCCGTACCAGAGGCGACGAGTTTCGAAACTCTGCAGCCCTCTCTGACCTTTCGGGACAAAAAAAGTCCGTAAATACCATGCAGATAGCCAACAAGGAGCAGGGACGAGACACAGAAGGTTCGGGCATGGCCGCTCGCAAGGCGCTTTTCCTCGATGTATCGGACAGAAAGCGCCCTCCGAACTTCGAACTCGACCTCGAGGGCTGGCAGCTGGATCGGGTCACCGACCTCGACAGCGCCAAGGACCTACTACGCGAAAACGATTATTACGTCGGCCTGGTGAAGCTGGACTGGCCGTCGATCAACGATCGCGACGAGATCGAAGATTTTTTCCACCAGGACCAGTTCACCGCCTGGATCGCGCTGACGACTCCGGAATTGATGCGCGACCACGCCTTCAGGCGGATGCTGTATGAAAATTTTTACGACTACTTCACCCTGCCGCTGGAGGAAAACTCCAGTTACCTGCGAGCCTGCCTTGGGCATGCCTACGGCATCAGCCGCTTGCGCAAGCTCGAGGACAAGCAACTGTCGCACCTGGACGAATTCCACATGGTCGGGGCCAGTCCCAGCATCATGGAAATCTTCAAGCAGATCCGCAAGGTCGCGACCGCCGAAGCCCCGGTACTGATCACCGGCGAGAGCGGAACCGGCAAGGAGCTGATCGCCCGGGCCGTCCACCAGCGCTCGTCACGTCACAAGGGCCCATTCATTGCAGTCAACTGCGGCTCGTTGCCAGATACCCTGATCGCATCGGAGCTGTTCGGCTACGAGAAAGGCGCTTTCACCGGCGCCTACAAGCGCAAGATTGGCCGCCTGGAAGCGGCCAACGAAGGCACCATCTTCCTCGACGAGATCGGCGACCTGCCGCTGGAGATGCAAGTGCACCTGCTACGCTTCCTGCAAGAGCAGACGCTGGAGCGCCTCGGCAGCAACGACAGTATCCGCGTCAATTCACGCGTCATTGCCGCCACCAATATCGACCTCGAAGAAGCGGTATCGAACGGCGACTTCCGCGAGGACCTCTACTACCGCCTCAACGTGCTGACGGTCAAGGTACCGGCCCTGCGCGAACGCGATGGCGATATCGAACTGCTGGCGCGCTTCTTCTTTCAGAAATTTCGCAGCGAACAGGGCTGCCATGTCCGGGGGTTCACGCAACAGGCGCTCGCCGCCATGGCCATCTACGAGTGGCCGGGCAACGTTCGCGAGTTGATCAACCGCGTGCGCCGCGCCATGGTGATGAGCGACAATCGCCTCATAACCCCCGCGGACCTGGGTCTGGACGACAACCTCTACAGCAGCGGACAGCAGGTGACGCTCGAGGATGCCCGCAACACCGCCGAGAAGCAGGCGATCCGCCAGGGCCTCGAGCTCAGCCACGACAACGTCTCCAAGGCCGCCCGCATGCTGGGCGTGTCGCGGGTAACGCTGTACCGACTAATGGACAAGTACCAGATCCGCTGAAAGGCCGGACAAAAGCTTCGCCGCGGGGCGCGGCTCCCATGACAGGGTCTTTAGGTAGGAGCCCACTCCGTGAGCGATCCTTTTCGGCACCGACGATCATTCGCTCGCGGAGCGAGTGCCTACGAAATCGACGGTGCCACCTGTAGGAGCTCACTCCGTGAGCGATATTGTCCAGCCCCCCAACCTGTCCGGCTATCCCCTTGAGCCCCCGCAAGACCCGGGTCCCCGCGATACCGCGCAAAAACCTCCAAAGCTGCAACTTAAACGAAACAATGAAATCCCGGATTTGTTAAGCAAAGGAAACAAATCCACCCGCCACGCACTGACCGCAGACCACAATCACCGTAAAATCATACACTTGAATTTATGGCTCGATACTTGCGTTATTTTATTCATAGAGATTCAGATAGCCAAAAAGCCTGGCGGACACGGCCATGACAGGCATCAGCCAGGACAAGGGAGTTTTTGCCGGCAGGAGGATTCCAACAGCAGGTAGATCCTGAATACAGGCCGCTATCAGACGTGCGGGCCACAATCCGGTTCCGAGTCTGTCCCGTCATCCCGGGGGTGCGACCTGACAAGAGCGGGCAACAAAATGACCATCTCCAAGAGTCACTACCATCGCAACCGACTGCTGCGTGAACGAATCCGCAGGGGTGACTCTCAACTCCAACGCCACACCTCCACACCGGCGCCAGCCGATTCCGAACCGGACGAGGGCATCGCACTGCCCGAATACTTCCGCGAGGCCGCCGAATCCTCTGAAGAATCCCCATCCCCGATCGTCATCCTCTGGGACGAGGTCGCCTGACTGTACCGTCAATGATACAGATAAGACCAAAAGTACAGATGCCTGCTACGATGACTGCCCCCATTTCCAGAATCTGCTGTTAACCATCCATTACAAGATGCAGGCACGCAACTCTATATAGTCTCCATTTTGCAACACTTTAAGCAAAAACTGGTGAATTCCCGATGCAGTAATCCTGCAGTTATTACACAACCGTATAAATTTCGATCAGGCCGGCATGTTAAGGTACGGCACAGACTAATAGAGACTGAAAGATCCTCTCCCGACAAAGGCAAAGCCCGGGTAACCGGGCGGCGCAAAGTCACGGGTCCTTGTTAACCTCAATCAGAACAAGGATCGCCGGACCGCCGAAGGAGAGTTACCTCATCACGGACAGGCCGCCAGAGGATCTTTTGATACCACATCAGGAGAACCTCCATGCAACGCTCCGGCTTTTTCCGTGCGCGTGACTCACTAAGCGCTACTTCAATTCTTGTGCCCCTCGGCTTCGCGCTCTGCCTGAGCGGCACCGCGATCGCCGGGAAGCCAACATCGACCAACGGCAACAAGCAGGGTGCGGATAACAGCGTATCGACTCCCCTGGCTCTCTCCCGGGACACCTATCAGTTTCGAAATCTTTCCGGTGACAACAGCTGCCTGGGCGAAGACGATCACCTGATCTGGGAAGCCATCGGCGATCTCGAGCCCGGTGAGAGCTTTACCTTTACCCCGCAGTATCCGGCCTGCAATTACCACCCGGCAGCCATCTCCGTGCAGCTATCCTGGCAGGGCTCGGAGCTCGAGCTGTCGAGCACCGTTCCCTATGACGATTTTTCCAGTTCCAATTCCGACCAGACAGGCATGGAGATTGTTGCTCCGACAGTCGGCAACAGCGCCCAGCTGTGCATGTTCCCGAACTACAAGGAAGAAGGTGTCTACTATTCGGTAACCGTAACCAATACCGGTGATGCCCTGGCCGAAAACATCGTCGTCGACGGCCGCAGCGAAAACGACTGGGCTGTCTTCTACTACAGTCGCTGCCTCAACGCCGACGGCGACGGTGACGGCTGGAACGATAGCCTGGAGCACACCATGGCGAACCTGGTCCGTTACGTGACTTCCAGCGATGGCGAGTCGGCCCTGAATACAGTTTGGGGCCCAAACTACCTGAAGTCCCACCCCAGTACCTCGAGCGCTTACGACGAGATCGACAGCTACCCACCCGATGTCAACGACGACGGCCAGGTCGACCAGCTGGATATCGACCGGCTCAGCCAGTTCCTCGGTCAGGGTAACGGCATTCCGCTGTCTGCCATCAGCGCCAATCCCGGTGACCCGGGGTACCTTTATTTGAACACGCACAAGTGGCGCCGCTTCGACCTCGATGCAGATGGCTACGTATCCCAGGCAGATGTCGATATCGTCGCCGCTCTTATCGGCTACCCGCTGCCAGTTTCAGAGGACATTATCGCACCCACCGCCCGGTTGCTCTGGCCGGCGGACGGCGATAGCGTTACCAGGGGAAGCCTTATCCAGCTCAAGGGGCATGTGTGGGACAATGCGGCCATTACGCGCGTCGACTACATCGTCGACGGCCAGCCAGTCTGCTCTGTCAGCGAGCCGTCACCAGTGTGGGGGACTACCTCGCCGTTTTACCAGTGTTGGTGGGACCTGCCCAAGAAGCAGGGCTACCACGATATCGAGATCAGGGTACAGGACGGCGCGGGTAACCTGGCCACAAGCCAGCGAATACAGGTGCTGGCGCAGTAACCTCTCGTGCAGCAACGACAAAGGGCGGTACTCCCTCGGGAATACCGCCCTTTTTCCTGACAGTGCTACAGGTCTTTCAGTCCTCCTTTAAGGATCGACGACCACCGTACAGGTATAAGTCCCCGGACGCAGATCGACCGACGTCTCGGACGTATCGTCGAAGTCTGTCGGGGTCGCGTCGACCGGATTATCGGCCAGGCCGCAACTGATCGTGGCCGCGGTACCGCCCGGCACCTGCGAACTGAAGGATACCGTAATGTCGGACAGCGGCGTGTTGCTGAACGACACTTCCTCGCCCACATAGGGGTCGTCGCTGCAAGTGGCCACCGTATCGACGGTAACGGTCTTGGTCAGATCCCCGTCTGCTGCGTAGCCTGTCGGCAGGGTTTCGGTCACGCTGTAATCCCCCCCGAAGAACTCGCTGAACAGCAGGCCGTCGACACAGATCTTGCCGTCCGCGTCGGTGTTCCTGACCACCGGTGCATCCAGACCGCCGCCCGAGATAGTGAACTCCACACCAGCGTGCGGATGATCGCCCGGACCGTCTGCGGCATGCTTGCGGGTCTTGGTGATCAGGATGGCGCCGCGCTTGCGCGGGTCGACGAAGTTGAGATTGATGGTCTCATTCAGTTCCAGGTTTTCACATTGCGGCGGCGCTGTCTCGTATCCATCCGGCGTGCTCGTCTCAACCAGGCAGTAATCTCCCGGCGGCAGGATATTATCAATGGTACAGGTGCCGTCGGCCTCGGTGGTGCAGGTCTTGCCGGTATCGGTATCGACACCGTCGTCGTAAGCGCCGACCGTACCGATATCGTTGAACAGCGTGAACTCAGCACCCGCCAGCAGGTTATCGGCGTCATCCTTTTTCAGAATGTTGACCGTGGCCGGCTGCCGCGGATCGATGAACTCGAGGTTCACCGTCTCGTTCAGGCTCAGGGTCCGGCACTGCGCTGGCGCGGTATCGTAACCGGTCGGTGTCACCGTCTCGACGATACAGTATTCACCCGGCGGCAATATATCCTCGATCGAGCAGGTACCGGTCGCATCCGTGGTACAGGTCTTGCCGGTATTCTCATCACCCGGGTCAAAGGATCCGATGGCGCCGGATGCGCCGGAAGCGATATCGGTGAACAGCGTAAACTGCGCGCCGGAGAGCAGGTTCGCAGGCACCGCATCGTCTTTCTTCAGGATATTGACGGTCGCCGGCTGTCGTGGATCGATAAACTCGAGGTTCACCGTCTCGTTAAGGCTCAGGTCGGTACACTGCGCCGGTGCCGTATCGTAACCGGCCGGTGTTACCGTCTCGACGATGCAATATTTACCCGGGGGCAATATATCCTCGATCGAGCAGGCTCCGAAGTCATCCGTGGTACAGGTCTTGCCGGTATTCTCATCGCCAGGATCATAGGAACCAATGGCGCCGGATGCTCCGGAGGCCAGATCGGTGAACAGGGTGAACTGCGCCCCGGAGAGCAGGTTCGCAGGCACCGCATCGTCTTTCTTGACGATATTGACGGTCGCCGGCTGCCGCGGGTCCACAAACGTCAGTTCGACGGTTTCATCGAGACTCAGATTGGTACACTGCGGATCGGCGGTATCATGGCCGGTGGGCGTGACCGTTTCGACAACGCAGTAATCGCCCGGCGGCAGAATATTCCCGATCGAGCAGGTACCCGAGGAAGTCGTGGTGCAACCAAGACCGGTATCCACATCGCCCGGATCATAGGAGCCGATGGCACCGGATGCACCGGAGGCGATATCGGTGAACAGGGTGAACTCGGCACCGGCCAGCGGATTGGCCGGGGTGGCATCGTCGGTCTTGATGATATCGATTCGTGCCGGTAGCCGCGGGTTAGTAAACATGACATTGAAATCGTTGTCCGCCGTTACAGAACCGCAATCGTAATAATCGGGATCGGCTGGCAGCGAATGTCCAGGCGGCGGTGTAATTTCCACGACACAGTAGTCATCGGCAAAGACATTTACCCAGGTACAGGTACCATCGGCTTTAGTCTCACAATCCGGATAGTAGGTCGGAGTGGCGGAAGAAGCGGTATTCGGAAGGGTAGCACGGCTGTCAGGTTCGGCCGCAGAAGCGGTATCGAACACGCCCGGAGTCCCGCCATCGTCGAAGTACAGGCGGAAAACGGCGCCGGACACAAGCTGAGCCGGGTTCTGATCGTCGGTCTTCAGGATATTGATATCCGCACAGTTGCTGATGTTCACCGGCGTCGGTGCGATAAAGTCCTTCATCTGGGCACTGAAAGAGTCCGACGAGCGGCTTTTCAGCGAGGCATAACCGAAGGAGACACACTGCCCTTCGGGAAATAACTGACCGATATCGATGCTCGCCTCACCGAAGGTATAGGGGTCGAACGTGCCCAGACCTCGTGACGACAGGGCTCCGCTATCCTCGGTGGTGGTGTTGATCGAACCAACGGCAATGCCCGCGTTCGTGAGATCCTGCCGGTTACCCCAGCAGGGATAGCTGTTGCTGGCTTCGCAGGTCCCGGGTTGATCCGCCGACTCGAGCCAGATATAGAGAAAGAGCTGCGGTGTTATCCCCCCCTGGGCCAGTTTGTACTCGACCAGCACGTCGCCGGCCTCGCGTACCGGAAATTGGACGCCTTCGTCTGTTGCCGGATAGAGGTTGTTACCGGCGTTAAATTCGAAGTCCATCAGGGTGGTGCCCGAGGGATCCTGCACACGCGTCCAGAGCAGATGCAGGAAATCGCTGATGTCGTTGCTCTCCTGGTACACACCGAAATTCAGCAGGTCGCTCTTGTTGTTCGGTATACTGCCGGTGGTGGTATCCGGATTGAGGCTGTCCTCCTTGGTCCCGCCCTTGAAGGAGTCATCCGAGCTCCCTGTCGGCTCATCCATCACGATAATTGCAGCAGAGGCTACCGAAGCCGCCCCCCAATCGATATGCCCCGGCTCGTCAACCGGAAAGTTGGCGTCGAAGTCTATCTCGAAGTCACTGCCTGTCACCCCCAGGTGATTTGCGGCGGCGGTTATCGGCACCGCCCCCAGGACGGCGCCGAGAATACAGGCGCATATCCTTTTTCCCCATGTCTCGCATTTCATCTTCAGCCCCTCCTCTTTCAAGGCTGCTTGTTCGGAATCCGGCCAGGTTCAGAGTCCTGAATCGGATGCGCTGGTCGCTTTCAAACGTCAATACTGCTTCCCCTCCTGCTCGCTGTAGAAAGACCAGAGTGCGTTGAATGCCCGCTCCAGCTCGCGGCGGGCCACCGGACTCTCGGTTTCGTCGATCAAGGTTTCTATCAGGTCCAGTCTCGGGCCGGCACTATCGGGCGAGAGCACCGGCGCCGCCGACTCGAGGCCATAGAGAATCTGGCCACCGCCGGGGGTACGGGCCGAGTAGATCCGGGTTCTCAGAATCCGTGCCCGGGGGGCCTCCGGCGCCTGGCCGGTAAAGCCATTGGCCGGCGGCTCCAACTGAATGTGGTAGGTGCCCGCCAGCAGGCGGGCGAGTTCAGGCCAGCGCGAGTCCGGGATAAGGCCGCCCCGGATACTGTCGAGCAAAGCGGTCTGAGCCTCGGGATACTGCGCCGACTGCGCCAGGATGTTAATTGCAAAGGCTGCACTGACATTACGGGTTGATGCCCCCTCGACCCAGCGGGCCAGGTTCGGAATCCCCGCCCCTTCCGGCAGACCCGCGAGCGCCACCGCAGCATACTGCCCCCAATGCAGCTGAGATACCTGACCCAGATCGTTGGCAAGTTCCGCGCCGCCGAAGTCCTTCAGGACCCGAAACAGCGGGCCGGTATCCTGGCCGTTCACTCCACTATCGTCCGCAAGCCCCAGGGTTTCCCGGGCCGATGCAACGATGTCACGCTGGTAGACCCCCGGTGTGCTGTCGTCTAGGTAGTGCGCCAGCGTCTCGATCTCCCGAGGACTTTCCGTTGCCCGCAGTTCGTCGTACAACACGGCTTCGGCCCTTGAGCCGCCAATTTTCTGCAGTACATCGAACAGTGCCAGACGGAGGCTGTCGTAGCCGACGTCGACGATGGCATCGCGCGTCGTGGCGCCCTCTGGCGTATTTTTGAGAAAATCGCGTATCGCCGAAACCGCCACATCACCCTGCGATACCAGCAAAGCGATGTCATCGCGGGCCGATGCGATGTCTTCGGGCAGAATCGTCCAGCCCGGTCGTTTCGCGAACTGCTGCAGCCGCAGCAACAGCGAGTCGGTCGAGGCGTGCCCATCCCGGATATTGTTCTCGGTAAACCGTGGTTGTGGCCGATAGGCGATGGGTGCGGTAGCTGGAAAGCGCGCAGAATCCGAGATTCCATCCGCTGCCTGGTTGTCACTGATGGTCTTCGCCGGCGGCTCGCTCCGCGCAGCAGGCATGTCCGCTTCCGGCCATAGCAACAAGACCAGCAGGCCAAGCACCAGCACACCACCCAGCAGATCCCAGAGATCGACCCTGTGACCGGTGCCTTTAACCCGTGACGGGTAAACACCACCGGCCGAGCGACTGTTTGCCTGCATCTCCCATCCCCCTCAGGCCTTCCGACCGTTCCCGTCTTTGCCCGAACACCTGTATCCGGCGCGCGACAACACCATGGCCGGAAACCGGGTATCGTCGGGCGATTGCCAGAAGACGAAGCAAGCGACAGGCCACTTTCATAAGCCTTTGAATTAAATAAATATTTTATGGGGATGCAGGTATCGCCTGCGAACTGACTGTTAACCTGGTGTAACGGACCTGGAGGCGAAAACACCTAAATTCTTGATTTTCCGAATTTTATTGGCCGATAAACTGTTACTTTAAAGAGACAGGTGCGCCAAATGTGCCACTCACCCATGCAAAAGCCCTTTCCTGTGTATACGGCCAGCGACGCCCGGCAGCGCCTTCCCTCTTCCGGGTATTGTCAAAGACTCGTCTGTATCAGAACCGTTACGGTTATTTTTTAGCCACCCTATCAATGTCTCTTTTTAGAAACAGTTTTCAAGGCTCCTGTCCATAGCCGACACAGCTTCTGAACGCCATATTCCACATCCGTATAAATCCTGTACATTTCAAGATGTTATAGTTTCAATAATTGGCGCGCCGGTAGCGCTGAATCTGTGAAACTGATTCGAAATTGATACAGGGGCCGACCCGCTCGGGCCTAACAGGGACGTTTGCAATGAAAATGGAACCGGCAGGATCCCCCCGACGGACGTCGTACCGGCAAGCCATACCCGCAGATCAGCAACTCTGCGGCAACAGTTTGATACACGAAGATCCTCTCCCGACAAAGGCAAAGCCCGGGTAACCGGGCGGCGCAAAGTTACGGGTCCTCGGTGCGTCTTGACATCAGACGCACCGGGGATCGCCGGACCGCCGAAGGAGAGTTACCTCATCACGGACAGGCCGATAGAGGATCTTTTGAAACCTTTTTCAGGAGAGCCTTGATGCGCCGTTCCGTGTCTTCTTGCAGCCGATTGTTGGCCGCGTTCGGTCTTGCCGCCACCACGAGTATTGTCAGCCTGCCCGCCAACGCCGCGCAGGCGAGCGCCGATCAGCCAACACAGTTGAGCGCCGCTACGGATATCACCCAGGCCCGCCTGCAGGCGGTTGCGCAGACACAGGCCCTGATGGCGCTGCAGAAGCAGTGGGCCCGCTCGAGCGGAAGCGAAAAGTCCCGCGCGCTCGATAACCTGATTGCCAAGGCCGAAGAGCGCAGGGCACTGATGCTCGAACTGGCGACCAGGGATCCTGCCACGGTGCTGAAGGTTGCCATACCCGACCGGCAGCAGTTGGGGATGCCCGCCGAGGTCATCGCGTTGCTGGAGCAGAAGGTCGAGCTCTCCGGCCAGTCCGAAGTGTTCTACGAGGACTACGAAGATGGCACACACAAGCTGCGCCGTTTCGTCACAACACCGTTCGGCGAGCGGTTCCAGCTGCAGGTCACTGAACCGGGTCTCGAATTGCACAACGGTGAAGACGTAACGGTGGAAGGCGTACTGCTGGCGAAGGCAGACAACGACGCCGACGGATCCCTGGTTGCAGCCGGGGAAAATGTCGTAACCGCGCAGTGCTGCACCGCCGAGAGTACCGCGAGCTCCACTCCGCCGGCCGGCGCCTATACCTTCGGCGAACAGAAGACGCTGGTGATGCTGGTCAATTTCCAGGACAAACAAGAGCAGCCCTGGACCCAGGAACAGGTACGGGATGTCGTTTTCGGCACCGTCAACGATTTCTATCTTGAAAACTCAAGCGGCCGTACCTGGCTCAGTGGTGACGTCACGGGGTGGTTTACGCTGCCAATGAGCAGTACCGTTTGCGATACCAATAGTGTGGATTCACTCGCAACTGAAGCGGCAAGCGCGGCTGGCATCGACACTTCTGCCTATCAGCGAATTGTCTACGCTTTTCCGAAAAATGCCTGTGGCTGGGGTGGTCTGGGTACTGTAGGTGGCTCCTATTCACTGGCATGGCTGAACGGTACTGTTACGCCCTATGTAGCCGGCCATGAGCTGGGTCACAACTTCGGTCTGGGCCACTCCGCTGGCCTGGAGTGCAAAACCGACGTGATAGAAGGCTCGTGCACGAGTATCGCCTACGGTAACCGGCTCGATATCATGGGCGGTCCCAATACCGGCCATTTCAACGCTTTCCAAAAAGAACGGCTTGGATGGCTGGATCAGGGGTTGGTTACAGCTACAGGCAGCGGTACTTATACGCTTGAACCCTATAGCAGGGACAACAGCACGACCAAGGCGATCAAAGTCCCGCAAGGGGCGAATTCCGCTTCAGCCTATTATATCGAATTTCGCCAACCGCTTGGGTTCGATAGCTTTATTACCAACTCGACCAGCGACTACCCGATCGATGCCGGCAATGTGACGAACGGGGTCGTTATCAATCGCGGCAGCCTTTCAAACTATAGCAGCAGCCGCCTGCTGGATATGACACCCGGCACCTGGGCGAATAGTAACTTCGATTTCAATGACCCTGCGCTGGAAGTGGGCCAGAGCTTTTACGACGCCAGCTCCGGTATCGAAATCACAACCAACTGGGTCAGTGGCGATCAGATCAATGTATCCATCAACACAGCTTCGACAGACTGCATAGCGGCAGCCCCGACACTGACCTTATCACCACAAACCAGCGACTGGGTGCAGGCGGGAACCACCGTGGAGTATGTCGTCAGCGTCGTCAATAACGATAGCCAGGCGTGCGCTCCTGCTAACTATGAGCTGAGCAGTACCGTACCGTCTGGATGGAGTTTCAGCTACGCCAGCCAGACCGTCTCATTGGCACCCGGCGAAAGCGCCAGCAACAGCTTGTTTGTAACCTCGTCCGCAACAACGGCCGATGGTTTTTACGATATTCCGGTTGTTGTCTCCGGCGGCAGCGCCCAGGTATCGGATCATGTGACCTATATCGTCGACAGCCCCGTGGTCAACAACGCACCGCTCGCCCAGGACGACAACGCCAATACCGACTACAACAATGCAGTTACCATCGATGTGCTGAGTAACGATTCGGATCCGGACGGCGATACCCTGACGGTAACCTCAGTGAGCGGCGTTAATGGCAGTGCGCTTATCAATGCGGATAATACCATCACCTTTACCCCGGCAGATGGTTTCAGCGGCGCAGAGACATTCAATTACACCGTTTCCGACGCCAGTGGCGCCACAGCCAGCGCCACGGTCAGCGTCAATGTCGCGGCGCCGCAGGTGACCAATAACGCACCGAACGCCAGGGCGGACAACGCCTCGACTGACAAGCATAGCCCTGTGACCATCGCCGTGCTTGCCAACGATACCGATGCCGACGGCGACCTTCTGCAACTGGTCGCGGTGACCCAAGGTACCCAGGGGGTTGTGCAGATCAATAACGATGGCACCCTGACCTATTACCCGGACAAGAGCTTCAAGGACGGCGACAGCTTCAATTATACCGTCAGCGACGGCGAGCTGACCGACAGCACTACCGTCACCATTTCAGTGGGCGGCACGACCGACAGCACCGGGACCGGTGGAAGTGGTGGAACCAGTAACGGAAATGGCAAGGGCCCTAACAAATAAACCAAAGCGAACAAGGGACGCGCTGCGCCCCTTGTTCGCTTTCAGTTTGCCGCCTGGTTATTCTCTTTATCCAGATAGGCTTCTATCGACTGTTTGAACGCGCCATACGACTGGGCTCCGTATAGATAATGCTCTACGGTTACACGCCCTGGCTCGTCTTTGTTTAGCGGCCCGATAAAAAAGAACGGCGTTCCACGGACACCTGCCGACACCCCCAAGTCGAAGTCCGCCCGTATCTGGTGCGCATACTCCCCCTGCTCCATGCACTGGCGAAAACGTACCGTATCGAGATCCAGAGCCTGTGCAAAGTCCTCCAGGTCCTCCATACGGGTCTTCCTCTGGTTCTGGAACAACAGATCATGCATCGGCCAGTACTGCTCCTGACCGCCTGCGCACTGCGCCGCCATCGCCATCCGAGGGGCCACGGGATGGAGTTTCTGAATAGGAAATTCCTTCAACACAATTTTGAGCTTTCCGGTCTCGACAAACTCCTTTACCAGGCGAGGATAGGTTTGCTCGAAATGGCGTCGACAGAAGGGGCACTGATAGTCGGTAAACTCAATCAGGACAACCGGCGCGTCTTCCTGCCCCATAAAAGGTGAACCGATGGTGTTCATCGTAATGGGTAATGGTGGTTCAGCCGGTGCTTTCTTTTCGCTTTTATTGCTGGGTTCTTCGGCACTCAACATTCGCTTGATTTCCAGCAACTCTTGTTTGATAGCCAACTGCTCCTCTTGAAGTGCCTTTATATCTGACTTGAGACCTTTTACCTCGGTTTCGGTATCAGCCTGAATGATGCCTGTATAGGTTAAACAGAGACCCAGCAATATTCGGACCAAACCTCCGCGCACTGCCCGTCCTTTTAATCTTTCACTGCCATCCATTTCATAGCCCTCTAACTTTCAACCAGTAAAAGAATAGACATGCTCATTTTAGACCATCCTCGATAAAAATGACCGTCCGAAAAAAGTTGAAAAAAAGCGGCGACCGTCAAGGTCGCCGCTCAGCTTTACTCACTATCTCAGCATCTTTATCTTATTCTGGAGTAGCACATGCCGGCGCCAGTGAGCGCGCGTTGGAGACTTCACACTCAACATTTTCACCAGGCTGCAACTCAGCTATCGAGAAGGAAGCTCCCGATCCCGAACTTACGCCCCGGCTGTTGGTGCACTCCCAATGTGCCGTGTAGGTTCCAATCCCGTGAAGAGACAGGTCGGCACCGTCAGCAGTTTCCTCGGCAACAACGACTGGACCGTAGAGCACGCCGGTGTAGTCTGTGCTGCCTGCTCCCGGCAGGCTAGACGATACGATTGTCGTCAGTACCGTCGGAGTACCGGTGGATTCACCGTTACCTTTGGCCAAGGCTTCATAGTCAAAGCCATCGTTACCGTCGTCGATCAGCAGGTCCCAAGTGGACGAGTCGTTCACGAACTTGGTAATTTTGATCGTCGGCCTGCGGATATTGGTGATTGTACAATCGGTATCATCGCCGGCCCCCAGGGACACAGCCACTGATGCTGCGTTGTCGACGCTCGTACCATCGTCGCAGTCGATAAAGGTATCGTAGCTTGTGAGACTGGTACCTGAAGCCGCCTTCTCACTCACGTCATAAGACCCGGGCGACAGACTGTCCTCAGCAAAGGAGGCGCCATCTCCGCCAGTGTCCTTGAGCACATTATCCAGATACAGCTCGAACTGGCCATTCTCCGTGGAACAGAAGTTGAGTACGTCTTTTTCCACCGCGAGAGCTGACCGCGCCGTATTGGTGAAGGTACAGTCAAGTATCTGACCGGAACCAATATCGAAAGTGACGGTTCTCGTCGCAACACTGGCAGTTGTCGGAGTTACGTCGCCCGCAGTACAGTCGATAGCTGTCAAATCGTAACCAACGCCAGAGGGATCAACCTCGGAAACCGTCAGGCCGGTGTCGGGGAGGACATCATATATTGTGTTAACCCCGTCATCCTTGAGCGTAAAGTTGGGTACCGCACCGCTATTGGTTATCACGCTGGTCGCAAATGAAAAATCCGTACTATTGGGATTTTCATCCGGAAGTGTTTCCTTGCGCACAATAACAGTACCGCAGTTAGCGAGCACAAAATCACCTGGGCCCACCAGGTCCTTCATCTGTGCCTGTCCGGAGTTACCGGAACTGCGGCTGACAGCAAAGGCCCGACCAAAGCTCTGGCAGCTGTTTTGCGGGAATACGCCTGCCGCAGTCAGGTCGATACCGGCCTCACCAAACTGTATGTTGCCGAGCGTTTCCGGGCCGTTCGGCGCAAGCTCATCCAATACGTCATTATTGATGCCGTTCACCTCGGCCTCGGCAAAACCCAGTGCCGTCAGGTCAATCGCATCCCCCCAGCACGGCGGGGAGTTGGAATCGACATCGCACGGGCTGGCCGCATCCTGCCAAAACGAGATCGGATTGTCGGTCCCGTTCTGTTTCGGATCTGTTAAATAGTTTTCGTCTATCCAGCGACGCAGGGTCAGGACGACAGGGTCCGAGCCACCCTCGAAATCGTACACGAACAGGACGTCACCGACTTCCCGCTCCGCAAGGACCTCATCGGGGCAATTCGTCTCCGCTTTGTTGAACTCGAACCCCACGTGCGCCGATGCGGTGTCGGAGTTCTGCGGGATTCGGGCCCAGGCCAGGTTCAGTAGGGTGTGACCATCAAGGGTTTTGCTCGAAAGGTAGACGCGCGTCATATCATCCTTGTTCGGCGCCTTGCCGCCCTTCAGCTTCGGACAGTTATCATCCTGCTTGACGCCGCCGGCAAAGGCAGTATCGGAGTTCGAAACTGCGTCGTCCTCTTTACCGGCAAAGAACCAGCCCTCGGCCGACGACGTGGTCGTGCGATAAGGCGCAGGGAAGTTATCGGTAATCCAGGTGACCGGAGCAAAGTCGTTCCAGTCAAGGTCGGAGTCGCCCCCGTCGACACACTGCCCATCGTAAGCCAGATTCCCGTCGTCATCCTCGAACATGGATGCTACAGCTGGACTGGCAGCGTTACAGATAGCCAGCGCCTGCCCGGAATAGAGTCCCAGCACAAGCACCAGCGGTATACAAAGCGTTAAAAATGACATCACCCGCATGAGTGGCGTCTTCAAAAATTTCATGTCCCACCTCCATGGGCAACGCGGTCTGCAAAGCCACAACCCCATGCCCTGAAACGGCGTGCACCTTCTGGCAAAGCCCTGGTGCAGGCACCCTGTGGATTTTTCAAGCTATCCCTGTATCCGGCGGCTTCGACAGGTCCCCATACCCTCGTACGCTGCCCGTCGCATGACACTCCTTCGACCATGCAGTGACCAGAGCAGAAGCCACCTCTCGTGGGAACACGCAAACTGCTGACTGCTTTGACGGCACTCCGGAGCTCCCCTCCAGCTTCGAGCACGGACTGGACCGCACCTAAACCGGTTACCCGTATAAAATGCAAGGGTCGCGCCAAATTGATAAGCCACTGATTTGATAAGGATAATCGGTGATCAGCCAGGAATAGCCGCCCCGGAACCGTTAACCGATACTTACACTCTTCCACCGGAGATATGCAACTGATTGAAATTCTTATAATATTCCGAAAAATATTTTGTCAGCCGCATGAAACAGCCCAGGCGGCGACTTGCCATCCAGAGGCAACCGGCCCACCGGGACGCATCCTCAAAGCCCGCGACTTGCAGCAACCCATCCGACCCGCTCAAACGCCCAGCAGACAGCGTTTCTGTTTCACTCTGTTAACAACTTATCACTCACAGGCAATTGACTGTCTGCCAGAGGAAACACTTACGACCAGGGCGCCGGATATCCGTTAAGATCACGGGATGCCATATTCCAGATCTGTATAAATCCCGAACAAGTCAACATGTTATAGTCTTCGGACCGGCTGTAGCAGGCGCAGATGCGCCCCGCGGCCGATACAGATTCATTACAGATCTCGGCCAACCAGGCAGTGAGTCGACAGGGACATATCAGGATGATGGCGGCAACAGCAGACGGACGCGAGCGACAGGATGGCCGGGATCTTTGTTTTATCTGCGGGAACATTGCTTTATCCACTCGGAGAGAGCACCGCGGCAACAACCGAATGCAACAAGATCCTCTCCCGATAAAGGCAAAGTCCGGGCAACCGGGCGGCGCAAAGTTACGGGTCCTTCAGCTGCGATAAACGCAACCGCTGGGGGATCGCCGGACCGCCGAAGGAGAGAAGTTCTAACGGATAGGTCGCTAGAGGATCTTTGCTGAATTTTTCTTTTCAGGAGAGACCTTTTATGCGCCTGTCCCGGCCTCCGTTTGTCCGAACGCTTGCCATCGCCGCCTTCGCCGCTGCTGTCGGCACCCTGCCCGCTTTCGCCAGCCCTGATCACGACCCTTCAGCCCCCGCCGCCGCTGCTTCCGGGCAATCCGTCGGCCAGGCTGCCGAGCAAACCCGTGCGCTGCTGGCGCTGGCTGGCCAGTGGCAGCAGGCCAGCGGCGCCGGCAAGGCCGAGGCGCTTGAACAGCTCAAGGCCAAAGCCGAAGAACGCAAGGCCAGGCTGCTCGAGCTGATGGAAACCAGTCCGGCCCAGGTGCTGGAAGCGGCCCTGTCCGACGAGCAGCGCGCCGGCATGCCGGCAGAGGTGCAGGCGGTGCTCGAACAGAAGCTGGAACTCGAAGGCGAGTACGAAGCCATCTACGAGGAAGACTTCGAAGCCGGCGAAGCCCGGCTGCGCCGCTTCGTCAACACGCCGTTCGGCGAGCGCCTGGAGCTGCATATCGCCGGCAAGGGCCCGTCTACGCTGAGCGGCCAGCAGGTGCAACTGGACGGTCTGTTTATCCCGCAGGCTGACGAATCTCAAGGCACCAGCGGCGAAGTGCTGTTGGATGACAGCGGCATTCTGGTGATGGGCGCGACCGGCGGCGACAACAGCGGTACCCCGGGACCGCTGCCCAACACCTTCGGCGAGCGCAAGGTCGCCGTTATCATGGTCAACTTCCAGGACGATCCCAACGACAAGCCCTGGACGGCATCCGAGGCGGGCAACGTCATCTTCGGCAAGTCCAGCGACTTTCTGCAGGAGAACTCCTACAACCAGACCTGGCTGAGCGGTGATGTCTTCGGCTGGTTCACCCTGGCGATGGACGGCGAAACCAGCTGCCCCTACTATACCGCTGCAGCCGATGCGGCGGCTGAAGCCGCCGGCGCGGATCTCAGCGCTTATCCCCACATCGTCTACGTGCTGCCGCCATCCACTGGCTGCAAGGGCAACTGGGGCTCGGTCGGCGGTTCGCCGACCCGCTCCTGGATCAACTCCGGACTGTACTGGGACGTTATCGCTCACGAGCTGGGGCACAATCTGGGACTCGAGCACTCCAACGCCCTGATCTGCGACGGCGGCTCCGTCATCGATGACAGCTGCACCGAAGCCGAGTATGGCGACCGTCAGGACAACATGGGCGTCGAGCCCGGGCACTTCAATGTCTACCAGAAAGAACGCCTGGGCTGGGTCGGCCACGATCAGTCACCGCCGGTCACCACCGTAACCGCCGATGGCAGCTATCTGATCGCACCATCCGAGACCGACGACGGCCGGGTCAAGGCCCTGAAGGTACTGCGCGATACAGACAGCGCCGGCAATAATAGTTGGTACTATCTGGAATTCCGCCAGCCGATCGGATTCGACAGCTTCCTCTTCAATCAGTGGGACCCGTACAAGGCGCCCGAGAACTTGAACAACGGCGTGATCATTCACACGGCGACCGATGGCAGCCCCAGGTCCCTGGTACTCGACATGACCCCGGACAGCATTACCAGCAACTCGCAGATCGACCTGATCGACCCGGCACTTGAAGTCGGCAGCAGCTATACCGATGAGCTCGCCGGCGTGACCATTACGCCGCTCTCCGCCAGCGCCGACGGAATCACCGTCGACATCAGCTTCGCCAACGGCGGCAACGGTGGCGGCAGCACCAACAGCGCCCCGACCGCCAACAACGATAGTGCCAGCACCGCTTTCGAGACTGCGGTCACGATCGCTGTGCTGAACAACGATTCGGACCCGGACGGCGACAGCCTCAGCGTGTCTTCTGTCAGCGGCGTCAATGGCAGTGCCACAATCAATGGCGACGGTACCCTGACCTTCACGCCAGCGGCGGGCTTCAGCGGTACCGAAACATTCAGCTACTCCATTAGCGACGGCAAAGGCGGCAGCGACAGCGCCACCGTCAGCGTCAGCGTTGCCGCGGCGCCTGTCAGCAACCAGGCCCCGGTCGCCAACAATGACAGCGCCGCCACCGACAAGAACAGCGCCGTCACCATAGCGGTATTGAGCAACGACTATGACCCGGATGGCGACAGTCTGCAGATTGCCGGAGTCAACCAGCCCTCCAAGGGTTCGGTGCGGATCAACACCGACGGCACCCTGACCTTCACGCCGGCCAAAAACTTCAAGAACGGCGACCGCTTCAGCTATACGGTCAGCGATGGCCACAGCAGCGCGTCTGCAATCGTCGATATCGCCGTCACCTCCAGCGGCAGCGGAGGCGACGGCAGTACCGGCAATGGCAATGGAAAAGGCCCGAACAAATAGCGGGATTTTGCGTGCCTGGGCGAGCGCTGTACGCAGGGCCCACCAGCTTAAGCACGGAAGTTTTCACGGACTACAGGGACAACAGGAAGAGCCAGGAACGGCCAGGGAGTGATAACGGAGCTTGACGGAGCGCCCGGGACGGCGCAAAAAAGGCGATGGGCATGGCCCATCGCCTTTTTTATTTTCCCGTCATTGCGAGGACACAGACGGTGATCCTCTCATTCGGGGTTAACGCCAATACCCCTGTTTATAGCGGATCGTCCGGGTCCGGGAATACCTCATCCGGGTCCGGGCACGCAGCCGGCAGGTTTTCATCGTTCGAGTAGCAGATCGAACAATGGGCCTCGCCCGACTGGACATCGCTGATGCCGGAGAATACGCCCTCGGCGAGTACGCTGGCCACGTTCGAGAACAGCGCAGCCAGGAACAGATCGCTCTGGTCACCGGTAAATACCGTCCACTCGACAGGATCGTCACCGAGCTGGATGGCATCGCCGGTCGGCATGTCCGGCAGGTAGCAGTACACGGCGCTGAACTCGTCATCACCGCCCGGGGCACCGTCGTTGGCCAGCAGAGTGCCAAGGCTTACGGGCGATGACAATTCCGGAATGTCCGTATCGCTCAGCTCTGCAGTGACCGCTTCGCCGCCGAGGTTGAATACCGAGATCCGGGCGCACTTCTGAACCGCCAGCGCGGTGCTGGCATCATCCAGGGTGACTTCCACCAGACTGATGATCGGATCGGCACAGTCTTTCACGACCGCAACGTTCGGGCCTGCGTTTCTCGGATCCTGACAAACGCTCGTCGAGGAATCCGTATCGGCGGCATCCGTGGCGGGATCCTCACCCGGCTCTTCGGTGGCTCTGGTCGAGACCGTGTTCGGGCCCACCGGAGACTCACTGTCGCACTGGATACCCAGGTTGATGGTATCGCCGGCTGCCAGCGCATTGGCGCCCTGGAATCCGGGCACATCATCCCAACCGCCGGTCAGTGTCATCGGCAGCGTGAGCCCCGGAACGTCGACGCCATTGAGCTTGACCGAAGTGAGCGAGCAGCTGGTGTCGCCATCGACCGCATCTTCCATCACCTCCACGTTGTACAGATCGATATCGCCGCTGCTTTCATTGCTGATATCGGCGATGATCTCGTAGCGTACCTTGGTACCGTCTTCGATAAACTGCCCGGTACCGCAGTCCTTCTCGACTTCGATATCCGGAGCGCCCGGGGTATAGCAGAAGGAAATATGGCTAAGGCCATAGTACTTGCCGTTGTTGGGGTTTACTGGCGAGTGCAGTAAGGTGTCCATGTCGTCGCCGGGGTCGCCGTAGGCAAAAAGGTTGGCATTGGGGCCGCCCTTAACCACCAGATTCTGAACCAGCCCGTTCAGCGCCGTCCAGTCGAAAACCTGGCCATCCGGTGTGTTGTACACATCGATCTCGACTCTCAGGGGGCCATCGGGATGGTCGCCCCCCTCGAACACACCGTCGGCAGGGTAGTTGATCTTGAATTCATACCCTCCGTAATCGGAACAGGTCGGGTTACCCTCCACAAACGTTGGCTGCACACCGTCGCCCGACGGTGCACCGGGGTCATCTGCCTGTGCCAACGGCACCGCCAGAAAAAAGGCACCTGCCAGCACTGCGACGCTCGTTCGCAGCGCTTTCAGCCAGGCGCCGGGACTACAATCAATCAGGAAAGACATGTCTTTACCCTCCAGTTTTTAACCGGGAGCGCCTGAAAAAACTGGAAACAGGCGCTTCCCGCCTCCATCGCCCGCTGCAGCCGGTGAACCGGTCGTCCGGCTTTGGCGTCCGGGATCTCCTGCAGACTGCCTGGCCAGTTCTGGCGGGGACTATTGCCTTGGACTGCCGGCGGGATACGTCCGGTATCACCGCCGCTCAGATCCCGCGGTACAGCGAGTACGATGGCTGTCACGTTCAGAGAGCCCGGGGCGATTTGCCAGCGCCACCGGGCTACCCTGGCATCCCGCGGAACCTGTTGCAGTCACCACGGGTTACGCCAAAGCCGTTCGTTTACGGTGCCTTGGTAAATACAAGAGGCGTGCCATAATCGTAACAATCTGAATAATAAGGAATTATTTTTCAAGCAAGGGTAATGATTCCATGGACCTGTAACTCAGGGGAAACAGCTTTTAGTAAGAAAGGAGCCAAGCTATTGAATTCAGGGTCAATAACCCTGTTTAAAGGGTGTAACGCGAGGTTAACTAGCGGTTGTTTTCCATACAGCCTTAAAATGAAAGATTAAGGCGCGCGAGCCGTGGGCGAAACACCCCCCGTGCCGGAAAGAATCGCCCACGGAGTGGGCTCCTACAGGAGGCACCTTCGGTTTTGTAGGGGCTCGCTCCGCGAGCGAATGATCGCCGGTGCCGGAAAGGTTCGCCCACGGAGTGGGCTCCTGCAGGTGGCACCAACGGTTTTGTAGGAGCTCGCTCCGCGAGCGAATGATCGCCGGTGCCCGAAAAGATCGCCCACGGAGTGGGCTCCTACAGGTGGCACC
>JABXIM010000065.1 GCA_013373085.1 Oceanospirillaceae bacterium
CCCAGGCAGGAATGGTGGAGTGCCGCCGAGCTTGCGGATGCCGGGCTGCCGGACATGCCGGGCTCCAAGCGCAAGGTCAACGACATGGCCGCGCGGCAGAACTGGCGCGGCCGGCCCGGCAAGGCGCGGCGGCGCAAGGCTGTCGGCGGCGGAACCGAGTATCACTGGACGCTGCTGCCGATGCGGGCGCGTCTCGCGCTCACCGCACGTGCCGAAGCGCCGGAAGAGCAGACGGTCGGTCGCGACGAGGCATGGGCGGACTACGAGCGCGCCACCGCCGCCGCCCAGAAGAAGGCCGGTGAGCGCCTCGCCGTGCTGGCGGAGGTCGAGGAGATCGAGACCGCAGGCATGACCCGCTCGCTTGCGGTGACCACGGTCGCCACGCGCTCAGGCATTGCGGCCAAGTCCATCTGGAACTGGTTCGGTCGGGTTGAGGGCATCGCGCAGGCGGACTGGCTTGCCTACCTCGTCGATCGGCGGAGCCTGCGGCCGAAGTCCGCGCCCAAGGCCGCGAATGCCGCGTTCTGCGACATCGTAAAGAGCGACTTCCTGCGCCTCTCGGGCCCGTCTCTCACATCCTGCTATGACCGCGCCGTGCGGATCGCCGAGAAGGAGGGCCTGTCGGTGCCGCCGATCCACCAGGTGCGCGCCTGGATCAAGGCGACGATCTCGGAGCCGGTGCTGATCTACCACCGCAAGGGCGTCGAGGCGCTGCGCCGGTATTACCCGCACCAGACCCGCGACAAGTCGGCCATGGTGCCGCTCGAATGCGTCCAGGGCGACTATCACAGGTTCGATGTCTTCGTGCGCTGCCCGGGCGAGAAGGATCCGGTGCGCGTGCAGATGGTGGTCTTTTCCGATGTCTACTCGGGCAAGATACTCGCCTGGCGGCTCGACGTCACGGCCAACAGCCACACGGTGCAGCTGGCACTGGGGGACCTGATCGAGCGCTACGGGGTGCCGTGGAACGCGCTGCTCGACAACGGGCGGGAGTTCGCTGCGAAGGCGATCACGGGCGGGACGCCCACGCGCTTCCGCTTCAAGATCGACGACGAGGATATTCCGGGTCTGCTGCCGCTGCTGGGCGTGAAGGTCATCTGGGCGACACCCTATTCCGGCCAGTCCAAGCCGATCGAGCGGGCGTTCCGCGACCTTTGCGACAGGGTGATCGACGCGTGCCTCACCGACTGGGCCTCTGACGCGCGGCCCGAGCTGCGCACCATCGTCGAGCGCGCCTTCAACACCGACAAGGAAGGGCAGATCAACCGCGCCGAGCTGTTCTCGCTCCGCCGCCTGAACTTCGACGACGAGCGCTGGGTGCGGGCGATGAAGGCGATCGAGGACGCGATCCGTGTGGTGGGCTCGAAGACCTACATGCGCTTCTATCGCCGCGACAATGCCCAGGCGGCGTGGCAGGCGGTCACCATCGACATGGCGAAGGCCTGATCCCGCCATGGCCGCGTCGATCCGCCTTATCCATGTCGCCTGCCGCGATCTCGGCATCGACCAGGACACCCGCCGGGCGCTGCAGGAGCGCCTGACGGGCAAGGCGTCCCTGCGCGACATGAGCCAGCGCGAGCTGGAGCTGGTGCTGGGCGCGCTGAAGGATCAGGGCTTCCGGCCCAGGGGAGGGCGCCGCCCGGCGGCCCCGCGTGCGGACCTGCGTCTCATCCACGTGCTCTGGGCCGAGCTCGGCACGGCGGGCGCGCTGGACAAGCCCGGGCGCGACGGGCTCAACGCCTTCATCCGGCGCCGCTTCGGGCAGAGCTGGTCCTTCGTCCCGGCGGACGTGGACATGCTGCGGGACTGGCAGCAGATCGGCGACGTGATCCAGGCGCTGAAGGCCTGGGCCGATCGCGCCGGGATCATTCTGGACGGGGAGGGGAAGGGGTGAGCCTTCCGCGTCCTCCTGCCCATGTCACGCCCTACGTCGATGCGCTCGGCCACGATCTCGCGGTCGAGTTCCTGCTGCGCTTCGGCGGATCGCGGCTCTACTGGGCGCAGGATCCGAAGGGGCGCAGCGAGGCCGAGGCCCTGGTGGGCGCCGAGAAGCTGCGCGCGCTCAGCACCTTCCGGCCGCGGGAAGTGACCCGCGTGCCCACCGCCCGGCCATGGCTTGCCCACTCCCTTCGGAGGAAGGGCTTGCCTGTAAACCAGATCGCCCGCATGTTGCATGTGTCGGACGTCGCGGTCTCGAAATACCTGCGACAGCCCCCGGACAATTCCTCCGCGCCCGCGCCAAGGCGCGACGGCGACGACCGCCAGCTCTCCCTCTTCTGACCGCCTCGCCAACTTGTTGTGCATGATCACGGCAGGATGCCTCCGGCATTCTGACCCGGACATCGCGGGCTCATCCGCCCGCCCATTCTCCGTCCGGGGGCATCATGAAGATCGTCAACCACAAGGTCGAAGGCCTCGCCTTCCAGCAGGCTCACCATGTCGGCGGTGAGATCACCCCGTCCATCGTGATCCTGCATGACACCGCCGGCCGGCTCGAGGCGGGCAACTCGGCCCGCTATCTCGCCTCGAACAACACCGGCATCCCCGACAGCATGATGATCGAGTTCATCGAGGCGAAGAG
>JABXIM010000008.1 GCA_013373085.1 Oceanospirillaceae bacterium
GATGAGGTACAGGCTGCTGAGCCCCAGAATCACCGACAGCAGGATCGGGAAGGTCTCCGGCCCGACGGCCTCGGCGCCGCCAAAGGGCTCGGGAAAGTGCGCAGCCTCCCAGCCGTACGCGACGGCCAGGAGGAGCAGCAGTACACCGAGGATACGATCCCCGATCATTTAATCAGCCCGATTTCGGTGGAAATTTCCTTGATGCTGTTGACCTGCTGGTGCACGAAGTCGTTGAAGTCAGCGCCGGTCTTGTGGAACGGCATCAGACCGTTTTTCACCATTACGTCCTTCCATTCCTGGCTGCCATAGACGTTGTCCATGGTCTCGACCCACCACTGGTAGGCTTCGTCGGAAACGTCTTTCGGCACGTAGAAGCCACGCCAGTTCGGCGCCACGGCGTCGATATTCTGCTCACGTGCGGTCGGGATGCCGTCGAGCGGCGCCGGCAGGCGTTCTTCGGACAGTACGGCCAGCACGCGCAGATCGCCGGATTCCATGAAGCCCTGGGCTTCGGAGATATCGCCGGTGAAGGCCTCGATATGACCGCCAACGACCTGGGTGATAGCTTCGGCACCGCCGCTGAACGCCAGGTACTTGATCTTCGGCAGGCTGGCCTTGTCGATACCGCCCGCGCGACCCGCGATCAGCACTTTCAGGTGGTCCCAGCCACCCGCCGCACTACCGCCGCCAAACTTGACAGAATTCGGGTCTTCCTTCAGTGCGTTAACCAGGTCGGTCAGGGACTGGTACGGAGAATCCTTGGACACCGCGATAACACCGTAGTCCGCGCCGAGGGCGCCAACCCAGCGAACCATATCCTGGTCCATGCCTACGAACTGACCCTGGGCCAGACGGGTGGTGGTCGCAGTGCTGGCTGCCACGATCAGGGCGCTGTCGTCACCACGCTTGGAGACGGTGTGGGCGAAAGCGACACCACCGCCGGCACCCGGCATGTTCACGGTCTGAACATTGCCTTCGATAATACCGAGGTCGGTCAGCACCTTGCCGACGCTGCGGCAGGTGAAGTCCCAGCCGCCGCCCGGGTTGGCCGGAGCGATACATTCAGCAGTACGGGACTGTTCAAAGGCGCCAGCCTGGGTTGCGGCAAACGCGAGAGTTGCAGAGGCGATCAGAGTCTTGATGGAGGGGCGTTTCATTCGGGCTTTCTCCGTTTTGTTGTTCTAGTCCGCCACATTTGGGTGCGCGGCTGCAGTAAAAGCGATCGTGCGGAGCAATTGGCGGGCACTTTTAAGGTGCAGGCCCGCCTCTTGCTGGTGCAGACGGTTGAACATTAGACCCCTGATCGAAGACTGACCAGTTTGCGGACATAACGGCTGTTCAGTGCATTGCGGGTATTAAGTTCATAAAGTTCACGGCACAGCCCACTGCCACCTCTCCACTGTGGGAGCGCTGCCCCGGTGCGAATAACCGCGGTGCCACCGGTGTTCGCCGCGCGGCGCGGCTCCTACGACTCCAGCATCCGCCGGGTATAGAGAATATGCTCGATGGCCCGCTCGCGTGCGGCCTCGGCGTCGCGGGCCATCAGCGCCTGGTGAATGGCGGCGTGCTGGGCGCGAATCCCCTCGGGGTAGCGGCCAAAACGCTTCAGCGTACGGTTGAGCACACCGTAGATGGCGTTGAAGTAGCGGTTGTAGAACAGCTGGGTGAAGGAGATCAGCAGCAGGTTGTGGCTGGCTTCTGCGATCATCCGGTGAAAGGTCAGGTCCGCCTTGGCCTTGGCCAGGGTGGTCTCGCCCTCGTTGCGGACGGTCATGCGCCGGAACTCCTCGTCGATACGGGCAAGTTCCGCCTCACTGGCGCGCAAGGCGCAATAATACGCCGCCTCGCCTTCAAGCGCGGCACGCACTTCGAGTACCTGCAGTTGCAACGCCAGGCTGTCGGCGCGCCCGGCCGGCATTTCCAGGTGCTGCTCCAGCAGGTTGCAGACCCGGGTGCCATCCCCGTGCCGCGTCGCGACCAGGCCCTGGAGTTCGAGCGCCCGCACCGCCTCACGCACGGTTGCGCGCGACAGGTCGAATTCGGCGGCCAGGCGACGCTCCGACGGTAGCAGCGAGCCGGGGGCGATGGCGCCGTCCAGGATCCCGGCGCTGAGCCGTGTCGTTAAACGCTGCGCCTTCTGCGAGCCGCCCATGACCCTCTCCTCTTGGTCAGACCAGTAAGCAGTCTAGCATTTCTTTTTCGCCGAACGACTTCTATTGTTGATCCAGTCTGTAGCACGAGTGCTGCGAACAGCCTCTTCCGATAAGAATCGATAGGTACACAAGATGCAGCAAACCCCGATGTCGCCCAAGGTGGGCCTTTTCGTGACCTGCCTGGTGGACATGTTCAGGCCCGAAATCGGCTTCGCCACCGTCAAGCTGCTGGAGCGGGCCGGTTGCACCGTCGAGGTGCCCGAAACCCAGACCTGCTGCGGCCAGCCCGCCTTCAACTCCGGCGATAACCGCACCACCCGCGAGATCGCCATCAGCACCATCAAGGCCTTCGACGGTTACCAGTATGTCGTCGGCCCCTCCGGCTCCTGCATCGGTATGCTGCACCACTACCCGGAACTGTTCGATGAAGCCGATCCCTGGCACCGGCGGGCGCTGGACCTGAAAGCGCGCGCCTACGAGATCAGCAGCTTCCTCGTCGATATCATCGGTCTTGAAGGGCTGGAGGCACGCTTTAGCGGCACTGTGACCTACCACGACTCCTGCTCGGGGCTCCGGGAGCTGGGCATCAAGGCCCAGCCGCGCCAGCTGCTCGGCCAGGTTGAGGGGCTGGAGCTGAACGAAATGAACGAGTCCGAGACCTGCTGCGGCTTCGGCGGCACCTTCTGCGTCAAGTACCCGGATATTTCCAACCGCATGGTCGGTAACAAGACCGCCAATATCGCGGCCTCGGGCGCCGACACCCTGGTCGGCGGCGACCTCGGCTGCCTGCTGAACATGGCCGGCAAGCTCAAGCGCGAAGGCCATGACGTCGAAACCCGCCACCTGGTCGAGATCCTGGCCGGCATGTGCGACACGCCGGCGATCGCCGAACCGAGCGACGACCGTACCCGCCTGGCGCGTGAACTCTAACAGGCTGCGCAAGCAGGAGCCCCGGAATGCAGATCAACAGTCCCCAGTTCAAGCAACGCGCGCACGAGGCGCTCGATGACGCCAACCTGCAGCGCGCACTCGGCAACCTCAAGGCCGGCTTTCCGCACAAACGCGCCCAGGCCGTTGCGCGCATGCCCGAGTTCGATGCCCTGCGCGATCAGGGCCGCGACCTCAAGAATCATATTCTCGAGCACCTGGATCTCTACCTCGAACAGTTCGAGGGCAAGGTGATCGAGAACGGCGGTCATGTGCACTGGTGCCGTACCAGTGACGACGCCTGCCGCACCATCCTCGATATCTGCCGCCAGGTGGATGCCAGGACCGTGACCAAGGGCAAGTCGATGGTCTCGGAGGAGATCGACCTCAACGATTACCTGCAGAAGCACGGCATCCGGCCGGTCGAAACCGACCTTGGCGAATACATACTGCAGCTGCGCGGCGACCATCCCAGCCATATCATCGCGCCGGCGATCCATCTCAACCTCGAGGACGTTTCGGAAGCCTTCCACCAGCACCACCAGCGGCCGAAATCCGACGACCCCGCGGTGCTGATGCGCGAGGCGCGGGAGATGCTGCGCAAGCAGTTCGTCGCCGCCGATGTCGGCATCACCGGCGCCAACTTCCTGGTCGCCGAAACCGGGTCGACCATCATCGTCACCAACGAGGGCAACGGCGACCTGACCCAGACACTCCCTAAAACCCATATCGTCGTCACTTCGATCGAGAAGGTGGTGCCGACGCTGGAGGACATGAGCCTGTTCCTGCGCCTGCTGGCCCGCTCGGCCACGGGCCAGGAATTCACCGTCTACAACACCCTCTCGACCGGCCCGCGGCGTCCGGACGACCAGGACGGACCGGAAAACTTCCATGTGGTGCTGGTCGACAACGGCCGCAGCGACATGGTCGGCAGCCAGTTCCAGGACATGCTGCGCTGCATCCGCTGCTCGGCCTGCATGAACCATTGCCCGGTCTATGGCGCCATCGGCGGCCACAGTTACGGCTGGGTCTACCCGGGGCCGATGGGCTCGGTGCTGACACCGCAGATGATCGGCATCGAGCAGGCGGCGCTGCTGCCCAACGCCTCGACCTTCTGCGGCAAGTGCGAAGAGGTCTGCCCGGTACGCATTCCGCTGCCGAAACTGATGCGCCACTGGCGCGAGAAGGAGTTCGAGAAACACCTGACGCCCCGCACGGTACGCTACGGCCTGGGGGGCTGGAGCTTCTTCGCCCGGCGCCCGGCGTTGTACCGCTTGCTGAGCCGGGTCTCGAACCAGGCGCTGCGGATGCTGGCCGGCCGCAAAGGACGCATCAACCGACTGCCCATGGCCGGCGGCTGGACCGACTGGCGCGATATGCCGGCACCAACCGGCAAAACCTTTATGCAGCAATGGAAAGACAAACAGCGGACCAACGGGGAGGACAACGCATGAGCCGGGCCGAGATTCTGGGCAATATCCGCCGCGGTCTGAAACGCGGCAGCGCAACCGAGGCACAGCGCCAGGCCGTGCAGAACCGCCTGCAGGCCCGGGCCGCCAACCTGATTCCGGCGCGCGCCCAACTGCCTGCCGCCGAACAGGTTGCACTGTTCAAGACGATGGCGCGCGAAGCCGCCGCCGACCTCATCGAGCTGGATTCGCTGGACGAGGTCCCGTCGGTCGCGGCGGACTGGTTGCGTCACAACCGCGTCGAAGAGCTGGTATGCGCCAGCGACGCGACACTGACGTCGCTGAACTGGGCCGGCACCACCGATATCCGCCGTGAAACGCGTGTCGCCCGGGCCGGCGACCTGGCGAGCCTCACCAGCTGTTTTGCCGGTATCGCCGAAACCGGCACGCTAATGCTGCATTCGCAGGCCGAGAGCCCGACGACACTGAACTTCCTGCCGGACAACCACCTGGTGATCCTGCGTACCTCGCAAATCGTCGGCGTCTACGAGGAGGCCTGGCAACGGCTGCGCGAAGCCACCGGTGGCGACATGCCGCGCACCGTCAATATGATCACCGGCCCGTCACGCAGCGCCGATATCGAGCAGAAGCTGCAGATGGGCGCCCACGGCCCGCGCAACCTGGTTATCCTGCTGGTCAGGGATTGATTGGCAACGCGACTTCTTCACCGTGGGAGCAACGCCCCGGTGCGAATAACAGTTCGCGAACAGCCAACATGCCACTCTTCTTCGCCGCGGGGGCGCGGCTCCCACGGATATCGCTCCCCCTGTCAGGACCCGACGATGGTGTCGCGGTCGTAGTGGAACTTCATGAAGACGATGCCGGGGGTCATCACCAGGCGCCAGGCAAGTTCCGTTTCGTCGCAGCATTCGGGATCGTACCGGCGTACCGTGGCGATCAGGGTGTCGAGCCAGAGGTCGTAGAGTGCCGGGCGGATGTTGATATGGTGCCGGTTGTGGCTGATGGCGACACGGTCCAGGTAGTAGTCGGCATTGTTGGAGGCGTAAAAGCTCAGCAGATGGTAAAAGGACTTTTTCAGCATCGCCTGCTGACGGTCCATGTCGGTACCACGGAATTTCTCAGCCACCTCGTCCGAGGCAACCAGGAAGGCGTCGTAGAAGCCTTCGAAAAAGGCGCGGCCATCAACCTCGCGCGCCAGCACCCGCTCGTAACTGCGGTCGAATAGTCGTTCGGTATCCATGGCTGCTCTCTCGTTATTATCGGCCCGGTATCTTCAAGCCGCTTTTATACCTCCAGTATAAGTGCGCAGCTGTGCTCTACCTTGCGCTGAATCAGTCCCACAGACTGGTTTTAGCCGGGCGTGGGGTTCAGACTGGTTTCAGCCGGACGTGCACAATAAATACTGACGTTTCAGGAAGTAATCCCTATCCAGACGCACAAGGACGCCACCCCAGTCATGAACAAAACCCGCCTGCTGATACTGCTGTCAATCGCGGTACTGATCGCGCTGTTTTTCGCCTTCGACCTGCAGCAGTACCTGAGCCTGGAGGCACTGAAAGCCCGCCAGGCCGCGTTCGACGAGTACTACAGCACGCATCCCGTCGTGACACCGGCATTCTTCTTCGGCGTCTATGTGCTGGTTACGACGCTGTCGCTGCCCGGCGCGGCGGTGATGACACTGGCGGCCGGCGCCCTGTTCGGCCTCGTCACCGGGGTACTGCTGGTCTCCTTCGCCAGCAGCCTCGGCGCGACCCTGGCATTCCTGGTATCGCGCTACCTGTTCCACGATGCCGTCCAGTCCCGATTCGGCCATGCCCTGAAATCGGTCAACCGTGGCATCGAACGCGACGGCGCCTTCTACCTGTTCACGCTGCGGCTGGTGCCGCTGTTCCCCTTCTTTATGATCAACCTGGTCATGGCGTTGACGCCGATCCGGGCCCGGACCTTCTACTGGGTGAGCCAGGTCGGGATGCTGGCCGGCACTGTGGTCTACGTCAACGCCGGTACCCGGATCGGCGAGCTCGAGAGCCTCTCGGGCATACTGTCGCCGACGCTGATCGGGTCCTTCGCCCTGCTGGGTCTGTTTCCGCTGCTGGCCCGGCGCCTGCTTGACGGCGTTCAGCAGCGCCGCTCGCTGACGGCCTTCCGCAAACCGACGCGCTTCGACTACAACCTGGTGGCGATTGGCGCCGGCGCCGGTGGGCTGGTCACCAGCTATATCGGCGCCACCGTCCGCGCCCGCGTGGCGCTGATCGAGAAGCACCGGATGGGCGGCGATTGCCTCAATACCGGCTGCGTGCCGAGCAAGGCCCTGATCCGGGCGGCGCAGGCGGCGCAGGAAATGCGCGAGGCGGCGCGTTTCGGCATGACAGCGGCGACGCCCGAGGTGGATTTCCGCGCCCTGTTCGACGGCGTGCAGCAGGTAATCGACAAGGTCGAGCCTCACGATTCGGTCGAGCGTTACCAGGGACTGGGTGTCGACTGCCTTGCAGGCGAGGCGCGCATCATTTCGCCCTGGGAGGTCGAGGTCGACGGCCGCGTGATTAGCAGCCGCAATATCGTCATTGCCACCGGGGCCCGGCCGTCGGTCCCCGATATCCCGGGGCTCGGCGCGATTCCCTACCTGACGTCCGACAGCCTCTGGCAGCTACGCGACCATCCGGGCCGCCTGCTGGTGCTCGGTGGCGGACCGATCGGCTGCGAGCTGAGCCAGGCCTTCGCCCGTCTCGGCGTGCCGGTAACGCTGGTGCAGCGACGTGATCAGCTGCTGCCGCGGGAGGACAGCGATGCCGCAGCGGTCGCCGAGGAGGCGTTGAGGCGCGACGGCGTGCGCGTACTGACCGGCCACGCCGCCGTTCGTTTCGAAACCAGGGGCGATGAGCGGCTTCTGCTGTGCAAACACCGCGGCGAGACCGTCGAGCTGGCGTTCGAGACCCTGTTGCTGGCGCTCGGCCGCACGCCCAACACCGAAGGGCTCGGTCTCGATCAGCTCGGCATGCGGCTCGATGACCGGGGTGCGCCGCTGGTCGACGATCACCTGCGCACCAGCGTGCCGACGATTTATGCCGCCGGCGACGTCGTCGGTCACTACCAGTTTACCCATACCGCGGCCCACCAGGCCTGGTACGCGGCGGTCAATGCGCTGTTCGGCGGCTGGCGCCGTTTTCGCGTCGACTACCGCGTCATCCCCTGGTGCACCTTCACCGCGCCCGAGGTGGCGCGGGTCGGCGTCAACGAAAAGGACGCGAGCGAACGGGGCATCGCGCATGAGGTCACCCGCTTCGAACTGAAGGAACTGGACCGCGCCATTACCGACCGCCACGAAGCCGGCTTCGTCAAGGTGCTGACGCCGCCCGGCAGCGACCGCATCCTCGGCGTGACCATCGTCGGAGCCCACGCCGGCGACATGCTGGCGGAATACGTGCAGGCGATGAAGCACGGGCTCGGCCTCAACAAGATTCTCGGCACCATTCACGTTTATCCGACGATGAGCGAGGCCAACAAATACGCCGCCGGCGAATGGAAGCGCAATCACAAGCCGGAACGCCTGCTGCGCTGGTTAAAGCGCTACCATGACTGGCGTCGCTAAGGCGGAAAATGCTGCAGAATGGCCTGGATCTGCGCCTGGATCTCGGCCTCGCGCTCAGCCGGCGTATCGGCCCGCGAAGGCCGTCCGGAATAACTGCCGCGCCAGACCAGCCGGTGCTCGGAATCGAGCACGTCCAGGGTCAGGATCCGTTCGATATAGGGTTCGGCCACGGTATGGGAATAGGCCGGGCCCCAATAGGGGCGATGATAGCCCCAGAAGAAAGGGTCGTCGTAGTAAGTGCGGTAGCGCACCCGCTGCACATCCTGCAGGCGGTAATCGACGAGAAAATCCGGGTTGGCCTGCGCTTCGCTGTAACCGTGCCACTTGAGCTGCTGGCTGATGGCGTTGCGGATGCGCCGGTCCGTCAGGCCATCCTGCTGCGCGATTGCGACGGAATCGCCATTGGCCCAGCCGAAGGTCCGCATCAGCCCGAAGGCCGTGCCAGGCTGGTAATCCACCGACACCCGCTGACCGGCACAGCCGGCCAGCGAAAGCAGGCACAAGAGTATCAGAAGCCATCGGGTCGGCATGGGGCAGCTCCTCGCGCAGGGAATACCTCGATAGACCCGCCCTGCGCGCCCGGGTTCAGAGCCGGTGGAATGCGCTTGCTTCGCTCATTCCACCCTACGACCTGCCGCAGACCAGGGCGCCTGCGGCGCCCATGATGGGTTACGCGATGCCAATTTCCGCAGCAACCGGTTAAGGATTTACCGGTGCATCGCTCCCCCCATCCTACGAACTGACCTTCTTTTCCAGCATGCCTTCGCGAACGATAAAGTCGATGATTTCATCGAGACCCTTGCCTTCCTTGAGGTTGGTGAAGACGTAGGGTTTGCCCGGACGCATGCGCTGGGTGTCCGCCTCCATCACCGCGAGGTCGGCGCCGACATGGGGCGCCAGGTCGATCTTGTTGATCACCAGCAGGTCGGATCGGGTGATGCCCGGTCCGCCCTTGCGCGGGATTTTCTCGCCTTCGGCGACGTCGATCACATAGATGCACAGGTCCGCCAGCTCCGGGCTGAAGGTCGCGCTGAGGTTGTCGCCGCCGCTCTCGACGAAGACGACGTCGAGGGTTTTGTGACGCTTGGCCAGTTCCTCGACCGCCGCCAGGTTCATCGACGCATCCTCGCGAATCGCGGTGTGGGGGCAGCCGCCGGTTTCGACGCCGATAATGCGGTCCGCGGCCAGTGCCTCGGCGCGGGTGAGAATCTTGGCATCCTCCTGGGTGTAGATATCGTTGGTCACCACGGCGATATCGAAGTCATCGCGAATCGCCTTGCACAGCACCTCCAGCAGCGCGGTCTTGCCGGAGCCCACCGGGCCGCCGATGCCAATGCGCAGCGGGGATTTGTAGTCACTCATTGTTCTTCCTCATGAACCGAACAGTCTCGTCTATTACGTGTCCAGGGCACAGGGCAGCCACCGGCAATTTGCAGTGGCTGCTCCTCCCGCCTCATGAACGGAATAAGCGTGTGTACTGGGTCTCGTGCCGGCTGCTGGCGATCGCCAGCGCCGGTGTCGAGCTGCCGATAAGATCGTCGTCGACGCTCAGCGCCCGGGCCACAGCGGCCGGTATCCGCCCGGACAGCCGCAGCAGCAGTTGCTGACCGGCGGTCTGGCCCAGCGGTACCAGCTTGACGCCGGCCATCACGGCATTTTCGAGCCAGCTCCAGCAGTACCCGCCAAGGGCATCCTCTAGGCCGATATCCCAGCGGGTGGCGGCCAGCGCGAAGCCCGCCAGCTGGGTGCTGTCCAGGCTCGATCGCAACGCCCCGGGCACCTCGACGCCAAGCTGCGGCAGCAGTGTCGTCAGGGCGGCGCCACGCTGGCGCTCTTCCTTGCGCAGCTCGGACGTTTCGCGACAGGCCAGCAGCCAGTCGCAGTGATGCCCGACGGCGTCGGCGTCGCCCTGAGCAACGGCGTCGTACAGCCTGGCGAGCAGCGGCAGTTCCAGCGTTACCAGGCTGTGTTCGAGCACGCTTTCGAGCCAATCGCCGAGGCCGTCGGCCGATGTCACCCAGCCGCGCTCGATGGCCCACTCGAGGCCCTGCGAATAGGTGAATGCTCCAACCGGCAGCGACGGGCTGATCAGCTGGTACAGGCGCAGGTCCGCCAGCATGCCGTTAGCGCCCTTCGTGGTCGTCGTGTTTGCGTGCCGAGCGCTTCGGCTTCAGGACCAGGAACAGCGCAATGCCGATCACCGCCAGCATGGCCAGGTGATCGGGGCTGGTCAGCTGGTGCGCCAGCGCCCCGGCCATGCCTTCACCCTGATGTTCACCGTGCGCCAGCACCAGCGGCGAGGCAAAGGTGGTGGCGGCCAGGGTCAGCTTTTGTTTGAAATTCATCGTGGCTTCTCCGTTTCAACTTGTCCGTTTTTTAATGGTGGTGGCCATCCTGATTGTGATGGTGGCCATGGTCGTGGCCGCTATCCCCGTGGTGGTGATGGCCGTGACCGCTGCTCTGATAGGCGCCCGCCTCCGGCTCGAACGGCGCCTGTTCGCTGGCCACTTCGAGTCCGAGCCCGCGTACCATATCGTCGAGCACGTGGTCGTGCAGGTAGCGAATCCAGCCGGCCTCGACCTGCAGCGGCACGTGGCGGTTACCGAGGTGGTAGCAGGCCCGGGCCAGCAGCAGGGCGTCACCGGAACGTACCGTGGAGACGCTTTCCGGCGCCGATTCGACCTGTACCACCAGGCCGTCGTCGCTTTCGAGCAGATCGCCGTGGCGCAGAACAAGTCCGCGCGGCAGGAACAAGCCCACCTCGCGGCCGTCGGTCAGCTCGGCCCGCAGCCGGCTCTTGATGCGCTTGTCGATTGGCAGCCGCAGCACCGCCGCGTGGGGCTTCGCTTCGGGCAGCACCCGGGTCAGTTTGATCATGTGTGAACCTTATTTGTGGGAGCGACGCCCCGTCGCGAATGGCTCCGATGCCGGGACATTCGCGGCGAGGCGCCGCTCCCACAATCGTTAATCAGAACAGGAAATACCGCTGCGCCATCGGCAGCACGTCGGCCGGCTCGCACACCAGCAGGCGGCCGTCGGCGCGCACCTGGTAGGTTTGGGAGTCGACGTCGATCACCGGCTGGTAGCTGTTGTGCACCATGTCGTTCTTGGTCACGCTGCGACAGCGCTCGACCTCGCCGATCAGGCTGCCGAGGCCAAGCTGCTCCGGCACACCGGCTGAGATGGCGGCGCCGGACATGAACAGCATCGAGGTGGCCTGGGAGGCGGCGCCGTAGGCGCCGAACATCGGCCGATAGTGCACCGGTTGCGGCGTCGGGATCGAAGCGTTGGGGTCGCCCATCGGCGCCGCGGCGATCAGGCCGCCCTTGAGGATCACGCTCGGCTTGGTGCCGAAGAACGCCGGCTTCCACAGCACCAGGTCCGCCAGCTTGCCGATCTCGACCGAGCCCACTTCGTGGGCGATGCCGTGGGCCAGCGCCGGGTTGATGGTGTACTTGGCGACGTAGCGCTTGAGACGGTTGTTGTCGTTGTGGGACGGATCGCCGCTGAGACTGCCGAACTGCACTTTCATCTTGTGCGCGGTCTGCCAGGTGCGGGTGATCACTTCACCGACCCGGCCCATCGCCTGGGAGTCGGACGAGATCATCGAGAAGGCGCCGAGGTCGTGCAGGATGTCCTCTGCGGCGATGGTTTCGCGGCGGATGCGGGATTCGGCGAAGGCCACGTCTTCCGGGATGCTCGGATCCAGGTGGTGGCAGACCATCAGCATGTCGAGGTGCTCGTCCACCGTGTTGACGGTATAGGGCCGCGTCGGATTGGTCGACGACGGCAGCACGTTGGCGAAGCCCGCCGCCTTGATGATGTCCGGCGCATGGCCGCCGCCGGCACCCTCGGTGTGGTAGGTATGGATGGTGCGGCCGCCGATCGCCTTCAGCGTCTCCTCGACGAAGCCGCCCTCGTTCAGGGTATCGGTGTGGATCGCCACCTGGACGTCCATATCGTCGGCAACGCTCAGGCAGCAGTCGATTGCCGCCGGTGTCGTCCCCCAGTCCTCATGCAGCTTGAGGCCGATGGTACCGGCCGCGATCTGCTCGCGCAGCGCCTGAGGCTGGCTGGCGTTGCCCTTGCCGAGGAAGCCGATATTCATCGGCAGGGTGTCCGCCGCCTCGAGCATGCGGTGAATGTTCCAGGGCCCCGGCGTGCAGGTGGTGGCGTTGGTGCCGGTGGCCGGCCCCGTGCCGCCGCCGAGCATGGTGGTGACGCCGGACATCAGCGCTTCATCGATCTGCTGCGGGCAGATGAAATGGATATGGGAGTCGATGCCACCGGCGGTGACGATCTGCCCCTCCCCGGCCAGCACCTCGGTGCCGGGGCCAATGAGTATATCCACGCCCGGCTGCACATCGGGGTTGCCGGCCTTGCCGATCGCCGCAATCCGGCCGGCCTTGATGCCGATGTCCGCCTTGACGATGCCCCAGTGGTCGAGGATCAGCGCGTTGGTGATCACCAGGTCCATGGTTTCGCTGCTGGGGCGCTGACCCTGCCCCATGCCGTCGCGGATTACCTTGCCGCCGCCGAACTTCACCTCGTCGCCGTAAACGGTAAAGTCCTTCTCGACCTCGAGCCAGAGTTCGCTGTCCGCCAGGCGGACGCGATCACCGGTGGTCGGACCGAACATTTCAGCATAGGCCTGCCGTGAAATCTTGGCCATCAGCTACACCTCCCTGCAAACAAAAGCCGGTGGTCGGCCGCTCTCGAAACCAACTCGGCATAGGCCTGTCGTGAAATTTTGGCCATTACAGATCCCCCATGACCTTGCCCTGGAAGCCATAGACCTTGCGGTCACCGGCGTAGGCGACCAGCTCCACGGTACGGGTCTGGCCAGGCTCGAAGCGCACCGCGGTACCGGCGGCGATATTGAGGCGAAAGCCCCGCGCCTGGTCACGGTCGAAACGCAGCGCGTCGTTGACTTCGAAGAAGTGGTAGTGGGAGCCGACCTGAATCGGCCGGTCGCCGGTATTGGCGACCTCGACGGTGACAGTTGGACGGCCGGCGTTGAGCTCGATATCGCCGTCCTGAACGATGATCTCTCCGGGTATCATAGTGCCTCCTCAGACGATCGGGTCGTGAACGGTGACCAGCTTGGTGCCATCCGGGAAGGTCGCCTCGACCTGCACCTCGTGCACCATTTCGGCCACCCCCTCCATGACGTCGTCGATACTCAGCAGCGTACGCCCGTAGTCCATCAGTTCGGCGACAGTGCGGCCGTCGCGGGCGCCCTCGAGGATGGCGGCGCTGATGTAGGCCACCGCTTCGGGGTAATTCAGCTTCAAACCGCGCGCCTTGCGGCGCTCGGCCAGCAAGCCGGCCGTGAACAGCAGCAGCTTGTCCTTCTCCCGGGGTGTTAATTCCATGAATGACCTCTCCGTAGGTAAGCGTGAGACAGGGCCCGGCCCATCGCTGACATTCCGTCTGCAATACCCAGACCAATCTGGAAAGTCGAGATATTGTTCACAATTCGGGTCATTATTGGCACCACGGCGCACCATCACCGTGCGAGCAGTACGGTAAATGCACCTTTATGGCGCATTTGTCGCACCAAGCCGATGCCCGTGCATCAGCATGAAACACCTTGTCAGCGAGCTTCCTTTTCTGCTCTCGACAGTTGCTCCCAGACCGGATTACCCCAGAGCGGCACGGTCGACAGCGAGTGCTTGTGGCTGCCCTGAACCTCCTTGGTAGAATAGCTGACGTATAGCAGGGTGCGGTTTTCGGCGTCGTAGATGCGGCGTACCTTGAGCGATTTGAACAGCACGCTCTTCGAGGTCCGGAACAGCACCTCGCCGCTCTTCGATTTATCGATAGAGGCGATCATCTCGGCGGTGATGGGGCCGGTCTGACGGCAGGCGATGCCCATGTCCGATGGATCGGCAAAATCCAGATTGGCCTCGACATGGCTGATATGGCAGGTGACGCCGGGAATCTTCGGGTCCCGCAACATTTCCAGTTTGATGTCCTTGGTGGTGAAGACGCCGAGGCTGACCTCACCGACCTCGTTATCGGAACAGCCGCCAAGCAGCAATGCCGCCGCCAGCGCCAGGAGCGGTTTTCGCATTCGGGATACCTCCGTCAAAATTTAACCCGGCGAGTTAATACCTGAAGCAGGGATGCTTCACCATTGGTCGCAGGCCAATGCGAACGCCACGGAAACCAGCATGTCCACGCACCTGCGCCCGTTTCCGTGGCGTGATGTGCAAAGAGGTAGGGAACCTATTTGCACGCCAGGTTGATAGCACCAGTGTGCCAGCTGCCCGATGATGTCGTGAAGCCATTGCGCCGGCATGACGCCTATTTCAGCATCGATTCAGTTCTACGCTGTCCTAATAGGTGTATCCCTCAGCAACAGCTTCGCATCGGAGGTGCCCCCATGGCAGCCAAATGGCTCAAGGGCCTGACGTTGTTGGCCGCGACGCTGCTGGCGGCCTGCGCGCACGATCCCTATTACGTCAGCGGGCATGTCGGCGGCAGCGGCTATTACAGCAGCGCCTACGACGACTATTACTTCTACCCTGATGTCGGCGTCTACTTCAGCATTCGCTCCGGCGACTACTGGTACCGCCCCCATGACCACTGGGTACGGGTACGCCAGTTGCCGTCGCATTACCACCTGAATCATCGCCACCGCGTCAAGCTGAAGCTCGATCGCGAACGACCCTGGCGCTACTACGATGACCACCGAAGAGGGCATTACCGCAGCTACGACTCCGATCGGGACCGGCGCGGAGACCGGGACCGGGACTGGCGCCGGGAGCACTACTGGCAACGGGATGGGAGCAGTCTGCAGGACCGAAACCGGCAGTGGAACAGACGCGAGAACCGGGACTGGAACCGGTCAGAACGGCGTGAGACAAGCCGGGAGCGGCACCAGGATCGGGACGGGAACCGTAACCTGGCTCCCCGACAGGGTGATTTCCGGCGCTTCGACGACGACTCCAGTCGGGATCGCGAGCAGCGCCGAACGGACCGCCGCGATCGTGACTGGAACCGCAATCGCGACCGGGACAGGGCCACACCGCTGGAACGGATCATCCGGGAAAGACAACGACAGGAGCGCCTCAGGGAGCCCGGCAAGGCCGACGCCCTGCCACGACGCTCCCGTAACCGCGACGACGGGGACAGGCGCGAACATCGTCGGGAACGGGAGCATGCCCCGCCCCAGAACGCCTCACAGCGACAGGGTCAGCGCCAGGCCCGCCCCGACAGAGCGAAAGGGACCGACAGGGGCTCAGACAGGAGTCGCTGGATCAGGCAAAACGAACTGCCAGACGGGCGGCCGCACCGGGAACGCTGAGCAGCGGCGGATTCAGCCCCGCCTGCTGCATCAGCTGCAGCGTATCCACCAGCTCCAGGGTTGCACTGAAGGCATCGAAAACCGGAATCTCAAACCCTTCCTGCACCAGCTCGCCCAGTCCGGAAAAGGCGCCGCCTCCCAGCAGAACGGCACCGGGATCGACATCGTCTATCAGCTGCGCCACATGCTGACGTAACCAGCGCGCCAGTTGCTGCGGCTCGGTAACCGGGTCGAACGCCAGTTGCGGCAACCCCTGAATCCCGACACAGCCGCTCGCCAGGTCGCGGCGTTTCAGTTCCTGCTGCAGCATCGACGGCCAGCGCCCGCCCACGGTGAGGATGGCATAGCGATCGCTGAGCTGCTGTGCAGCCCGGACACCGCCCTCGAACAGGTCAATAAGCGGGAACGGTGAGCGGGCCCTGAGCCGCTCCACGTCCGGCAGTCCGAAGCAGCCGAGAATACCGAGAGACACCCCTTCCGGCGCCTGCCCCAGCATCGACTGCACCGCGTCGCAGGCCAGCAGGCACTGTTCCGGCGTGCGAATGTAAGGCGCCCCGTTTTGGGCGCTGACGCCCAGCACCTCGGTCTCGAAGTGGGACGATGCCAGCTGCACCATCCGATCGGTCAACGCAGTATTGGTATTGCCGTTCAGGATCAGATAGCGGGTCTCGGACATGCTCAGCCTTCCAGCGCGACTTCGTGAAGCTTCCCAGTCTAGACTAAAGTCGCATCAAGTCTATGACCTCCGGCAAACAATTCGACGTCCGACGCCTTGCTTTTCGCGATAGATCCGCTATCCGGCTATCAGGTCGCCCAGATTCTGGGCGGACAGGGCTCGAGCGCCAGCAGTCGACGCCGCAGCAGCTCCCAGATCGGGATCAGCGTTGCCTGCAGGTGTTCGGTATTCTGCCCCAGCATCCGCACCGCCAGCAGACCGTCGACCAGAGTGGCGCCAACCGGCAGGGCGGCGAAGCGCTCGTCGATGATGGCCTGCACTGCTTCGAGCGCTGTCTCGTCGGCCGGCGCGGCATAAAGGCTCGCCGCCATGGCGTGACCGCGTAGGCCGGCGGCGGCGCAAAACAGGTCGTCGCCGTTCACCTGCAGCTGGTCGATCAGCACCCGACGACCGGCGAGCCAGATCTCGGCACGGCTGTCCAGGCGCCCCTCATCGAAACGCTCGCCATTGGCCGGACGCCCCAGGCAATGCATCTCCCAACCGATGAAACGGCCGCCATCGGCGATCTCGATACGGCTGCGCAATCGGCTGCGGGCGGCGGGAAAGTAAATGTTCTCCTGCGGCAGCCACTCCAGGGTGGCACCGGCCTCGACGCGAAGATGCTGCGTCTGCAGCGCGGTCAATCCGGCCGAACGGTAGAATTTGGTCGCGCCCGGGGTGGTGATCAGCGCCTGTGCACCGCTGGCGACGTGCACATCGATCTCCAGCTCGTCCCCACCCACCACCCCTCCGGGCGGATGCAGCAGATAGCAGTGGCAAACGCCCTGCTCCGGATAAAAAGGCCTCTGCACCGCCAGCGGGCCGCGCTGGCTGCGGTGCTTGAGGCGCGTCTTGTCGAACCGGGCCTCGAAGCCCAGCTCCAGCCGCGCCTGCCAGCCGCGGGTCTCGGGTACTGCCATGTCCATCAATCTGTTCCCAAGCAGTGTTGGGTTACGGCGCTACGCGCCTGCACCCAACCTACGCAAAAAGCGATACGCCATTGATCGTGGGAGCGGCGCCCCGCCGCGAAGCCCCCTGTAACACAAGAGATGTTCGCAACGGGGCGTCGCTCCTGCGTAATATTTTAAACCGTAAGGTACTGCCGGATCAGGCCGTCGTCGAGCTGATCCATGGTGCCATTGGCGACGCTGCGGCCGCGGTCGAGAATGCAAAAGCGGTCGGCGACCTTGCGTGCAAACGGCAGTTTCTGCTCCACCAGCAGCACCGTAAGCCCGATCTCGCGGTTAAGATGGCGGATGATATCACCGATCTCCTGCACCACGTTGGGCTGGATACCCTCGGTCGGTTCGTCGAGGATCAGCAGTTTCGGATCGACCACCAGCGCGCGACCGATCGCCAGCTGCTGTTGCTGACCGCCGGAGAGGTCGCCGCCGCGCCGACGCAGCATCTGCTGCAGCACCGGGAACAGCTCGAAGATGAAATCCGGTATCTTGCGATCGCCACGCTTGCGTACCGGTAATCCTATCTGCAGATTCTCCTCCACCGTCAGCAGCGGAAAGATCTGCCGTCCCTGCGGCACATAACCGACGCCGAGCCGCGGCCGCTGCTCCACCGAACGGCTCAGCAGGTCACCGCCGGCAAGCGTGATCTCGCCGCTGCGCACCGCCTGATGTCCCATGATGCATTGCAACAGGGTGGTCTTGCCAACGCCATTACGGCCCATCAGCACGGTACACTCGCCTTCCGGCACATCCAGGTCGACATCCCAGAGGGTATGGCTCTCGCCGTAAAACTGATTCAGTTCCTTGACCTTCAGCATCTCACTCCCCCAGGTAGACTTCGACGACTTTGTCGTTATTCTGCACTTCGTCCATGGTGCCCTCGGCCAGCACCGATCCCTGGTGCAGCACCGTGACGGTGCGATCGCCGGCGGCGAGATTGCGGACGAAATCCATGTCGTGCTCGACCACCACCACCGAGTGCTGTCCCGCAAGCGAGATCAGCAGTTCGGCGGTGCGGTCCATCTCCTGGTGGGTCATGCCGGCGACCGGCTCGTCCACCAGCAGCAAACGCGGACGCTGCATCAGCAGCATGCCGATCTCGAGCCACTGTTTCTGTCCGTGGGACAGGCTGCCGGCACGCTGCAGGCGCTGGTCCGCAAGGCCGATCATCCCCAGCACCTGATCGAGGTGATCGCGTTGCTCGGCGTCGAGCTTTGAGCGCAGGATGGTCCAGAGGGTACGATCGTCCTCCATCGCGAGTTCGAGATTTTCCGCAACGGTGAGGAATTCGAACACCGTCGGTTTCTGGAACTTGCGGCCAATCCCCGCCTGGGCGATCGCCGGCTCGTCCATATCGAGCAGGTTGATGGTCTGGCCGAACCAGGCCGAGCCCGTATCCGGCCGTGTCTTGCCGGTGATGATATCCATCATTGTCGTCTTGCCGGCGCCATTGGGGCCGATGATGCAACGCAATTCGCCATCGTTGATATACAGGTTCAGGTCGTTGATGGCCTTGAAACCATCGAAGCTGACCGATATTCCCTCGAGGTACAGCAGCACCTGGTGGCTGACGTCGATATGATGTGACTGAGCCCGCTGCATGAACGGATAGACATGCTCGCGATCGAGGATCTGTTCGAAAACGCTGGCAACAGTCATGCGGAGGCCTCCTTGCGTCGTAACAGCCCGGTGATGCCGCGGGGCAGCAGCAGCGTCACCAGTACGAAGAGCCCGCCCAGCGCGAACAGCCAGATTTCCGGCAGTTCGGCGGTGAAATAACTTTTCGCGTAGTTGATCACCAGGGCCCCGACCACGGCGCCATACAGCGTTGCGCGACCACCCACAGCCACCCAGACCACCACCTCGATGGAGTTGAGCGGCGAGAACTCGTTGGGGTTGATGATGCCGACCTGGGGCACGTAGAGCGCACCGGCGACACCGGCCAGCATCGCCGAGACGGTAAAGACGCCGAGCTTGACGTTCTCGACCCGATAGCCGAGGAAACGGGCGCGGGACTCGGCATCGCGTACCGCGACACAGACCCGACCAAGTCGGCTCACCATCAGCACGCGGCAGAGCAGGTAGCCCAGCGCCAGCGCCAGCGCCGAGGCGATGAAGAGCCCGATGCGGGTGGCATCCGCCTGAAGGTCGAAACCGAGGATATCCTTGAAGTCGGTCAGGCCGTTGTTGCCGCCGAAGCCCATCTCATTGCGGTAGAACGCCAGCATCAGCGCGTAGGTCAGCGCCTGGGTTATGATCGAGAGGTAGACGCCGGAGACGCGGGAACGGAACGCCAGCGCCCCGAACACGAACGCCAGCAGCCCCGGCACCAGCAGCACCATCAGCGCGGCGAACCAGAACTGGTCGAAACCAAGCCAGAACCAGGGCAGCTCATCCCAGTTCAGGAACACCATGAAATCCGGCAGCAGCGGATTGCCGTAGACGCCGCGATCGCCGATCTGGCGCATCAGGTACATACCCATGGCGTAGCCGCCAAGCGCAAAGAAGGCGGCGTGACCCAGCGTCAGGATACCGAGATAGCCCCAGACCAGGTCGACCGCGACCGCCAGCAACGCCAGCGTCAGGTACTTGCCCATCAGGGTAACGGTGTAGGTCGGCACATGCAGCGCGTGCCCTTCCGGCACCAGCAGATTCAGCAGCGGTACCGCGATGACCAATACCAGTAGCACGCCGAGCAGCACCTGGCCACCGCGGTCTTTTTTCAGCGCTTCCATCAAGAACATGGCTCAGCCCTCCGCCGCACGACCACGCTGCGGAAACAGTCCGCGCGGGCGCTTCTGGATAAACAGGATAATGAACACGAGCACCAGGATCTTGGCCAGCACCGCTCCGGCCCAGGGCTCGAGCACCTTGTTGGCGACGCCAAGGCTGAGCCCGGCGACCAGGGTGCCCCAGAGATTGCCGACCCCGCCGAACACCACCACCATGAACGAGTCGATGATGTACGACTGGCCAAGGTTTGGCCCGACATTGGTCAACTGGGACAGCGCCACGCCGGCGACACCGGCAACGCCGGAGCCGAGTCCGAAGGTCAGCGCATCGACCCATTTCGAGCGCACGCCCATGGCCCGCGCCATCGCCCGGTTCTGCGATACCGCCCGAACCTGCAGACCCAGCGGGGTGCGCTTGAGCACCACCACCAGTGCGACGAACACCAGCAGGCAGAACAGGATGATGTAAAGCCGGCTCAGGGTCAGCGAGAACACCGGGTTGATCTCGACCAGCCCGCTCATCCAGTCCGGCGTCGCCACCGAGCGGTTCAGCGGCGAGAAGATCGAGCGTACCGCCTGCTGCAGTACCAGGCTGATACCGAAGGTGGCGAGCAGGGTCTCCAGCGGCCGACCGTAAAGGAAACGGATCACGCCGCGTTCGATGGCGATCCCGACCAGCGCCGAAACCATAAAGGCCGCGGGGATCGCCACCAGGATCGAGGCGCCGATATGGTTCGGCATCAGTTGCTGAATCACGTAGGTGGTATAGGCACCGAGCATGATCAGCTCGCCGTGCGCCATGTTGATAACCCCCATCACGCCGAAGGTGATCGCCAGACCGATACCGGCCAGCACCAGCACCGAACCGAGGCTGAGGCCGAAGTAGAGAGTTTCGAGCATGCCGTAATAGCGGATCTTCTCATCGATACCGTTCAGCGCCAGTTGCGCCTGCCGCTTCACCTGGTCAGCGGCATCGCTGCCGAGCAGCGCGGTCAGGGCATTGCGCACCGGCGGCTCCAGCGAGCCGTCGAGCTGTTCGATCGCCTGCAGGCGCGTCGCCTCGTCGCCTTTTTCCAGGTCCTGGATGGCCAGCGCCAGCACCATCAGCTCGCGCACTTCGGCCACCGGCTCATTGCCGATACGGTTGCGCAGCACGCTGACGGTGTCTTCATTCAGCGCGCCGAGCAGCTCGCGCACCGCCGCCGCGCGACGCTTCGGGTCCTCGGCCTTGAGGCCGATCTCCGCCAGCGCCTGGCTGATCTGGTTACGCATCTGGTTGTTCAGCGTAACTTTCTTGAAATCGCGTTTTTTCTCGATGGTGACGGCGCTGCCGTCCAGCAGATCCAGCGCCTCGGCGCCGGTCTCAGCCGATTTGATGACAAACAGGCGGTCGTCATCCTTGCGGTAATAAAGTTCGCCGTCCTGCAGCAAACGCAGGATCTCCTGGGTGCGCGGATGATCGCGCTCCACCAGCAGCGCAACCGCATCGGCGCGCTGATCGAATTTCTGCACCAGCAGTGCGCCGGCCTGCGCCAGGGTCTCATCCTCGGCCGCCCGGGCCTGCAGCGACAGCCCCAGCATCAGCGTAATCAGCATCCAGAGTGCAAAAAATGGCAGCGGTCGGGCCAGCGGTTTAAACATCGGCATCCCATTCTCCCTACAGTGCTTGCGGACGGAGATGCGGCGAGAGCCGTTTGCTCCGAATCAGGTGGATAACCGCCGACATCCGTGCCGGCGGTGCGCCATGAAGGCGTCGGCGCGGATCTTCTGCCCGCGCCGCCGGGTCAGCCGATCAGAAATTCTGACCCGAGCACTTGCCGGTCTTGGTGTTGTAGTTGCCGCAGGACAGCGGCGCACGCCAGTCGGAGATGATGTCCTTGGAGCCTTCGAGGTAGTCGGACCAGGCATCGCCGGCAACGGTACCGGAGGTTTCCCAGACCACTTCGAACTGACCGTCATCCTGGATCTCGCCGATCAGCACCGGCTTGGTGATATGGTGGTTCGGCATCATGGTGGAATAGCCGCCGGTCAGGTTCGGTACCGAGACGCCGACGATGGCATCCTGCACCGCGGCCGGATCGGTGCTACCGGCTTTCTTGACCGCCTCGACCCACATGTTGAAGCCGATGTAGTGCGCTTCCATCGGGTCGTTGGTGACGCGGTCTTCGTTCTTGATGTAACTGTGCCAGCTGTCGATGAAGCCGTCGTTGACGTCCGCGTCGACACTCATGAAGTAGTTCCAGGCCGCCAGGTGACCGACCAGCGGTGCGGTGTCGATACCGGAGAGTTCTTCTTCGCCGACCGAGAAAGCCACCACCGGGATATCGCCGGCGGACACGCCCTGGGCGCCGAGTTCCTTGTAGAACGGCACGTTGGCGTCGCCGTTGATGGTCGAGACCACCGCGGTTTTCTTGCCTTCGGAGCCGAATTTCTTGATATCGGAGACGATCGACTGCCAGTCGGAATGGCCGAACGGGGTGTAGTTGATCATGATGTCCTCGGCCGCGACGCCCTTGGACTTGAGATAGGCTTCGAGGATCTTGTTGGTGGTACGCGGGTAGACGTAGTCGGTACCGGCCAGGACCCAGCGCTCGACGCCGAGATCGTTCATCAGGTAATCCACTGCCGGCACGGCCTGCTGATTGGGCGCGGCGCCGGTGTAGAAGACGTTCTTGGACGATTCCTCGCCCTCATACTGCACCGGGTAGAACAGCAGGCTGTCGAGTTCCTCGAACACCGGCAGCACCGACTTGCGGGATACCGAGGTCCAGCAGCCAAACACGGCGTCCACCTTGTCCTTCTCGATCAGCTCGCGGGCCTTTTCCGCGAACAGCGGCCAGTTCGAGGCGGGGTCGACGACTACCGGCTCCAGTTGCTTGCCAAGCAGACCGCCCTTCTTGTTCTGCTCCTCGATCAGCATCAGCATGGTGTCTTTGAGCGTGGTCTCGCTGATGGCCATGGTGCCGGACAGCGAGTGCAGAATACCGACCTTGATGGTGTCCTCCGCCGCCATCGCCACGTTCATCGATACCGAAAGCGCCAGCGTGGAAACAGATCCCAACAGCAACTTGGACTTTGAAGCCTTGGTTCTCATTATCAGATACCCCTTCGTCAGTTGAATGCATCAGTCAGAAACATGCGGACTGACGTATTGCAACGGGGGTGCCAATTCATAATTCATAGTTCAAAGGCCCGTCACTACGGGCTTGGCGACCGTCGCCGCCGACCGACGCTCAAACCGGCCTGAACGCTCAATGTGCCAAAAGAGGGCACCAACAGCGGACGGATATCGGCGCACGCACCATATTAGAGCCTACAGATCACCCGCCTGCCCCGCAGCGGTTCAAAACCGCCAATGGTTCTACGCAAGCGCAGATTGCTGTACAATCCGCGACCAGTTTTCTAGCCCTTTTCCAGAACCTGTCATCAGAGGAATCCCATGCGTCTGGCTGAAATGGAGTCCATTGCGCTGAACATCGGACTGGCCGTATTCGTGGCCTTCGTGTTTTTCATCATCTATGACCTGGCGAAAAAGTCGAACGCCGGCAAATTCGGTACCGCCATGCTGTTCGTTGTGCTCGGCATGGGGCTGTTCGCCTTCGTCATCAAGACCGTGGTGGTCGAGCTGATGGGCAACGGACATATCTAGCAGGTGGTGAGAACGCAGGATGGGTGGAGCGATGCACCGGCACCCAATTTAACGTTTGCGCTGCTGCGCAGGCATCGCGCACCCCATCATCGACGGCTTTCCGGCGTCTCATTCATGTCCGCGCCGCCAGGCACCAGGACGGCTCCGCCGCCCCTGATGGGTTACGCCGCCAGCAGTGCCATACCATCCCCTAACGGCGTATGGATGGCGGCTATACCCATCCTACCTCTCCGTTCACTCACCGCAGCTGGGTGAATGTCGCTCCGCCCGCTCCACCCTACGACTCCCTGTCGGGTTGCGTTATAGTGCGAATTCGGCAGCAAAATCGACAGGGACGAATGCGATGGATCCGATCACCCTTATCGTACTGGCGGCACTGGTGGTGGTGCTGTTTTACGGCATCACGCTGTACAACAACCTGGTACGCCTCAAGCACAATGTTTCCAAGGCCTGGGCCAATATCGACGTGCTGCTCAAGCAGCGCCACGACGAACTGCCCAAACTGGTGGAAACCTGCAAGCAGTACATGGGCTACGAGCAGCAGACCCTCGAGGCTGTGATGCGGGCCCGCAGCTCGGTCTCCGCCGCGCGCGAAGCGCAGGACGTCAGAGCGCTCGGTCAGGCCGAAACGCAGCTGCGCCTGGGGCTTGGCAACCTGTTTGCCGTCGCCGAGGCCTACCCCGAACTCAAGGCCAACGAATCGTTCCAGCACCTGCAGTCGCGCATCAGCGGCCTGGAAACCGCGATCGCCGACCGCCGCGAGTTCTACAACGAGTCGGTAAACCTCAACAATATTCGCATCGAACAGTTTCCGGACAACCTGATCGCCGGCCGTTTCGGCTTCAAGGCCGCCGACCTGCTGGAGTTCGATGATGCCGAGAAAGCCGACGTCGACATCAAGGCCCTGTTCGGCTGATGCTGATCGACGTTACCGGCCTCGACCCGCACGAGCAGCTCATGCTGCTCGTTGCCTGCGCGGTCGTCGCGCTGGTCGGGCTCTGGTACGGCTTGCGCCAGCTGCGACGCTACCACCTGATCGCTGACACCCCGACAGCACGCATCCGCTCGGCCCACCAGGGCTACGTCGAACTGATCGGCCAGGCGCTGCCCAGTCCGGAAGGGCCTGTGTATTCGCCGCTGACCGGCACCGAGTGCGTCTGGTACCGCTACAAGGTCGAACGGGAAAAAGGCAGCGGCAAGAACCGCAAATGGGTGACCGAAAAGAGCGGCGTCTCGACGCAGTGGTTCCAGCTCGACGACGGCAGCGGTGTTTGCCAGGTCGATCCTGCGGGGGCGCACTGCAAGGTCGAAAGCCGCCGTCGCTGGTATGGCAACAGCCCGATCCCGGGCACGCGTAGCGGCCGCAGCGGCTCGCTCCTCAACATCAGCATCGGTGGCGCCCGCTACCGTTATCTGGAAGAACTGATACTGGAATACGAGCGCGTCTATGCACTGGGACGCTTCCGAAGCGTCGGCGGCGGTCGCGACACCCTCGATCAGCAAAAGGTCGCCGGCGACCTGATTCGCGGCTGGAAAGCCGACTTCGGACAGCTGCTGACGCGCTTCGACAGCGACGGCAACGGCCAGCTGGACCCCGAGGAGTGGCAGGCGGTACAGCAGGAGGCGCAGCACCAGGCCAGCCAGCAGCAGCGTGAGCTACACGACCTGCCCACCGTGCACCTGCTCGGCTGTCCGGAGGAAAGCGGCCAGCCGTTCGTGCTCTCGACCCTCGACGAGGAAAAACTGGCCCGACAATACCGCTGGTTCGCCCATGGCTGCTTCGCGGCCGTACTGGTCGCCAGCTGGGTCGCCGGCGAGTTGCTGCTGGTGCTCTGATCGCCGCCACTGTTGTAAAGCTGCGTGTACATCCCGGCTCCATCCATTAGCTATTCCTAATGAAAAATGGAAACAACCGAAAAAATAAACTTCTGACTGTTCAGGTTACTTTCACCTCGGCCGATATACTGTACATATAGGTAAACGGAAACGGGTCGAGGCGAACCCCATCAGGTTCAAACATAACGCGGATCCCGATTTCTGTTTCCTAAGGGAGCCGGTGACCGGCACCGACGTATCAACGTCTTATCCCTCGGTGCAGTGAACCGACGTCCAGGCCATCCATGGACTGCGGAGGTTGTCATGAGCAACCTGCAACTCTTCATCCACCATCCCGACGAGATTCCGCTCGATCTCGAAGTGATCGAACGCCCTCTTGCCCACAACGAAAACGCCATGCCCCTGAGGCTGGTCTGCCGTCTGCCGATACCGCTCGAGAGCGGACAACTGGTCAGCATCCACACGCGGGATCAGATCCATTGCCCGAACGTCACCGGCCAGGTCGACTGGTGCAGCCCGCAACGGGGCGGATACGAACTCGGCATTCTGTTCCCGGATTCGGAGCACGCGATGCGGATTCGGATGTTCGAGCAGGTTTGTCATATCCGCCGTTACCGACTTTACCTCGAGGAGCACCAGGGTCGATTCCTGAGCGAAGATGAAGCCGCCATGGAGTGGATTGCCAGATACGCCGCACTTTTCCCGTCGAATGCCCTATAATCGAGCCTTTCGAACGGTGTGCCCCCTCAACAGCCGTTGACGATGGTGGGGCCGCTGAGCCCAGTTCCGGCAACGGTAGGATAAGATGCAACAGAAAGTCGTACAGGTTGGCAGCAATATCGAAATAGCCAACGACAAGCCCATGGTGCTGTTCGGTGGCATGAACGTGCTGGAGTCGCGCGACCTGGCACTGCAAATCGCCGAACATTACGTCGACGTCACCGGCCGCCTGAATATTCCCTACGTATTCAAGGCATCCTTCGACAAGGCCAACCGCTCGTCACTCAAATCGTTCCGCGGTCCGGGTCTCGATGAAGGCCTGAAAATCCTCGAGGAAGTGAAAAACACCTTCGGTGTACCGATCATCAGCGATGTACACGAGCCTTACCAGGCCGCCCCCGCCGCCGAGGTCTGCGATATCATCCAGCTGCCGGCTTTCCTGTCGCGCCAGACTGACCTGGTGGTGGCGATGGCCCAGACCGGCGCCGTTATCAACATCAAGAAGGCGCAGTTCCTGGCGCCGCACGAGATGAAGCACATCCTGCACAAGTGCGAGGAAGCCGGCAATGAGCGCCTGATCCTGTGCGAGCGCGGCAGCGCCTTCGGTTACAACAACCTGGTCGTCGATATGCTCGGTTTCAGCATCATGAAGGAGTTTGGCTACCCGGTGATGTTCGACGCCACCCACGCGCTGCAGATGCCGGGCGGCCGCGCCGACTCCGCCGATGGCCGCCGCGCCCTGGTGGCGCAGCTGTCCCGCGCCGGACTGTCCCAGGGCATCGCCGGTCTCTTCCTCGAAGCGCACCCGGATCCCGAAAAGGCCAAGTGCGATGGTCCCTGCGCACTGCCGCTGGCCAAACTGGAGCCCTACCTGGCGCAGATGAAGGCTGTCGACGAACTGGTCAAGAGCTTCCCGCCGCTGGATACCTCCGCCTGACGCAGAGCGCCGGAGAGCCGCCTCCGCGGCTCTTTCCGGCGACACTTAAATTTGTCGCCCGGCTTGTCTATCATCAGTGAAAATCTGGACAAGGCCCGCGATGGATACGTCGAAGGACACGCAGTACCCGCCCCTCGCCAGCGGTCAGACGCTGGGACCCGACCATCACCGCTTCCAGCTTGTCGAGTCCATCGGCGAGCACCTGTTCGGCGAACTCTGGCAGGCCACGGACCTCAGCACTCAGCCGACGGCGACCGTCACCCTGCTGATTCTCAATCCGCAGCTCGTCGCTGACACCGCCTTCGTCAACGCCTTCAAGAAACAGCAGACGCTGTGCAAGTCCCTCGCACACCCACATCTCGCCGCGTGTTATGGCTTTTTCCTCGACCGCAGTGGCCGGCTGTTCAGCGCCCACGAGGCCCTCGAAGGTCTGACCCTGGCGCAACTGCTGCGACAGCGGCGGGGCCGAAAAATGCCGCCGGCGCAAAAACGGGCCCTGCTGGGCCAGATCGCACAGGCGCTGGAGGCCGGTTACCGCAAGCTGCGCCAGCCCCACGGTGCGCTGACGCCGGCACAGGTATTCATCAACCGCCGCGAAGGGGTCAAGCTGTTCGGCTTCGCCGGCCTGGAGTGCCTGCAGCAAGCCTCACGGCTGCTGCCGGCTCTGGCGCAGGCAAGCGAGTGTTACCTGGCACCCGAAGCCGAAGGCCCGGGCCGGCCCGATGCCCGCGCCGACCGCTACAGTCTGGCGCTACTGGCCCACGAGTTGCTTGCCGGTGCACCGCCCTGGACATCGCCGCCCGCAGACCGGGACCCGTCCCGACTCTCCCGGCCAGGGAAAATCAGCGCCCAGCAGTGGCCGCTGATCTGTGCGGCATTGTCGCCTGCGGCAGACGGACGGCCCGCCAGCACCACCGGCTGGGTCCGCGAACTGTTCAGCACCGAGCCCCGTGCCGATGAGCCCGACGCCAAAACCGCCACCTCGCCGGCAACGCAAGCCGCTCCGGCCGGCGCGGCCGGGTCGGGCAAAGGACAACGGCTGGGACTTCCTGCCCTTGGCAGGCTGCGTCGCTCGCTGCCCGCGGCCCGTTTACGAGGCCCCGCCATTTTCGCCGCCGGACTGGCGTTGGGGTTCTGGCTCGGTGTCTGGATCAGCCAGCAGCAACTCGACGCCACACGCACGCAGCTGCTGGACGTGGCTCGCCGGGGCGCGGAACTTCGCACCGCGCTGCAGGCCATGCAGGCTGAACAGCCCGAGTCGCCCGCAGGCATGGCGCAAACGGGTCCCGGACCCACTGCGACACCGGTACCGAATGACAACGACAATGACACCACAGCTTCCGTGTCCGACGCCTTCCGCGACGAGCTGCGCGACGGCGGTTTCGGCCCTGAGATGGTGGCGCTGCCCGCCGGCAGCTTCGTCATCGGATCGGACTCGAAACTCGCCGATGATAACGAACGCCCGCCGCAGCGAATCGAAATCACCCATGGTGTCGCTCTCGCTCGCCATGAAGTGACCTTCGAGCAGTACGATCGCTTCGCCGATGCCACCGGCCGGCCACGCCCGGACGACAACGGCTGGGGCCGCGGCGACCAGCCGGTGATCAACGTCAGCTGGCGTGACGCCCAGGCCTACGCGCGCTGGCTGTCGGAGCAGACCGGACAGCCCTATCGACTGCCCTCCGAAGCGGAGTGGGAATACGCCGCCCGTGCCGGTACCGAAGGTCCCTACTGGTGGGGCGACTCACTGGGCCAGGGGCACGCGGTGTGCGACGAGTGCGGCAGCGACTGGGACGGCCGCCAGCCGGCGCCGATCGGAAGTTTCCCTGCCAACCCCTGGGGCCTTTATGACCTCAACGGCAATGTCGACGAATGGGTGCAGGACTGCTATTCCGACAGTCACAGCGGCATACCGCTTGACGGCAGGGCCAGGAACGCGGGCAACTGCGAGTTGCGCGTTATGCGCGGCGGCTCCTGGTTCGACATCGGCCGCCTGATACGCGCGTCGAGCCGCTACCGGCATCCGCCCGACAGCAGCCGCTCGAGCTGGGGGTTCCGGGTCGCGGTGGATTTGCAGGCCCGGGGTTGAACGAAACAGCCGACAGGCGCTCATAGCCTGTTCACGGGATAAGGAGAATTTCGATGTACATGCCGATTCGCCGCCTGAGCCTGTTGTTACTGGCCGCAATGGCGGCACCGCTACAGGCCGCGCCGCTGCAGATCGATGCCAACGCGCGACAGAGCCTGAGCCTGACGGTTTACAGCCAGAACCTGGGACTGGTTCGCGACACCCGCCACCTGCCGGCGCTGGCCGCCGGCCAGACCGTGGCCATCGGGGACGTCAGCCGGCGCATGCAGACCGAGACCCTGTCGATCCGCGGCGCCGGCAGCGTGCTGGAGCAGACCCTCAATACCAATCTGCTGTCGCACCACGCGATCCTGCAGCACTACCTGGGTCAGGAGCTGAGCCTGGCCCGGCGCAACCCCGCCAGCGGCGACGAAAGCCTGGCCACGGTTACCCTGCTGAGCGTCGAGGGCGACCGGGCACTGGTCCGGCGTGACGACCGGGTCGAAAGCGTGCCGCTGAACCAGGACTGGCGCTTCATTTTCCCTCAGTTGCCGCCTCACCTGATCAGCAAACCGAGCCTGGAGTTTCGCAGTCGTGGCACCGATGCCTCCAACGACGCCACCTTCAGTTACCTGACCGAAGGGCTCGGCTGGCAGATGGACTATGTGCTGAATCTCGACGACAGCGGCAACGGCATGGCGCTCGAAGGCCTGGCGACGCTGCACAACGATACCGGCGTGGACTTTCGCGACGCCAGCTTCCAGCTGCTGGCCGGCAGCCTGAACCAGCCGCAGCCGGTCGCCTATCGCAAGGCGACGCTGGAGATGGCGGCGATGGCCGCCGATGCAGGCGCCGCACCACCCCAGGCGTTTCAGGACTACCACCTGTACAGTCTGCCGCAGCGCACCGATCTGCTGGACCAGCAGCACAAGCAACTGCCCCTGGTCAGCATCGACGCACTGCCGGTGGCGAAAGAGTACCGCCACGAATTCCTGGCGCTTCCCCGTCCCGACGGCCAGCGCCACCGATCGGCGCCGCAGACCTGGCTGCGCTTTCGCAACGATGCCGGCCAGCCGCTGCCGGCCGGCGCTGTTCGCGCCTTCGCGCCGGACAGTGGCGGCCGCCTGCAATTCATTGGCGGCAGCCGCATCGATCATACCGCGCAGGGACAGGATGTGGAGCTGCAGCTCGGCGATGCCTTCGACCTGAGCGTCGAACGCCAGCAGACCCTGTTCCAGAAGGAGTACGACGCCGATCTGCTCGAATATGAAGTGCTGGTGCGCAATAGCGGCGATGCCGACAGGCAACTGCAGCTGGCGGTCAATTTTACCCAGCCCTGGGAGTTGCAGCACAGCGAGCCGGCACTGAGCCAGGAACGCGGCGGCCGTGCCATATGGACGCTCGACGTGCCCGCCCGTGACAAGCGCGTACTGCGCTTCCGGGTCAAGCTGAAGAAGCCGCAATAGCGGCTGGAGATGAACCCCGGGAGCCCCTCTCAGGACGAAAGCAAGCTGACTCAGGCGCTGCACCCATATTTTGTGGGAGCTCACTCCGTGAGCGAAGGCTATCGAGACGACGACCACCGGGCCAATTCGCCCGGAGATCGGGCTCCTACCGGGAATGCAGAAACCTCCACCGTAGGAGCGGCGCCTCGCGGCGAATGGTCTGGTATGGTGCCTTCGGACTTCGCGGCGGGGCGCCGCTCCCACAACACCCAGAACTCCGACAGGCGCCGACGTTACACCGGCGCGATCATCGCTTCCCAGCGGGAGGCTTCGGCGCTGTCCGGGGCCTGGCCGAGGGCGCCATCGCGGTAGACCTCGATCAGCCGTCGCAGCGCCAGTGGATGCCTCAACGCGGCGGCGCGGCGGTAATAGTGCAGCGCACGGGCATTATTCACTGGAAAACGGTGCTCGAAACCCTGCTCGCAGATACGCCCCAACTGATAGCAGGCCTTGGCATCGCCCTTGTCCGCGGCGCGTTCCAGATAAAGCGCGCCCTGAATGCGATTAGCGATACCGTCGCCACGAAAATGCAGCAGATGACCGTAAACCGACAGCGCGCGCCGGCAGTCATTGTCGGCAGCGAAGCGGAACAACTTCATCACGAAGTCGTGCTTGCGGCGCGAGTTGCGCAGCAGCCTGGAGCGAAACAACCCGTAGGCAAGCCAGAAAATCAGCGGTGCCAGCAGCTTCGTCAGCAGTCGCATGTTCAGTCTCCGTTGCAAAGGCAGCTGATATTGTACCGCCTTTGCCAAACCCGATGTCAGTCCCGGTCCGATCCGGCATCATCCGCGGCAGCGTCAGCGACGCCACCCCTTTCACAAATTTCCCCGGTCCGTTATAACTGTGCCCTGTACCGGCGATAAGCCCATAACCTGCAATAGCGCCGAAGCGGTTCCCGCAGCCTCGTTTCAGGCACAGGCTGATGGCCTCAGGGCCATGTGGACCTAAGTTGCAGGTTCCCCAACCGAGAAAGGAACGTCATGAAGGTTTACGAGGACAATTCGCAGTCGATCGGTAATACTCCGCTGGTCCGGCTCAAGCACCTGGCCCCCAATGCCAATCTTTATGCCAAGCTCGAATCCCGCAACCCGGCCGGCTCAGTCAAGTGCCGTATCGGCGCCAGCATGATCTGGGCGGCGGAAGAGTCCGGAGCGCTAAAGCCCGGCATGACCCTGGTCGAACCGACCAGCGGCAATACCGGCATCGCGCTGGCCTTCGTCGCGGCTTCGCGCGGTTACCGTCTGATACTCACCATGCCGTCGTCGATGAGCCTCGAACGCCGCAAGCTGATGAAGGCGCTCGGGGCGGAGATCGTGCTCACCGAAGCGCCCAAGGGCATGAAAGGCGCCATTGCCAAGGCCAATGAGCTGGTCGAGGCCAATCCGGACAGCCACCTGATGCTGCACCAGTTCCAAAACCCGGCCAATCCGGCGATTCACGAGAAAACCACCGGCCCCGAAATCTGGAACGATACCGACGGCGAAATCGACGTACTGGTCGCGGGCGTCGGCACCGGTGGCACCATCACAGGCGTATCGCGCTATATCAAGCAAACCCAGGGCAAGGCAATCACCTCGGTGGCGGTGGAGCCGACCGACTCGGCCGTGATCAGCCAGACGCTGGCCGGCGCCGAGCTCAAGCCCGCGCCGCACAAGATTCAGGGCATCGGCGCCGGTTTCGTGCCCGACAACCTCGATCTCGATCTGGTGGACCGGGTCGAGCAGGTCACAAATGATGAGGCCATCGCCACCGCTCGCGCCCTGATGGAGAAAGAAGGCATTCTCGCCGGCATCTCCTGTGGCGCCGCCGCCTGCGCCGCGCTGCGCATCGCCAATGACCCCGCCTTCGCCGGCAAGCATATCGTCGTGGTGCTGCCGGACTCCGGCGAGCGCTACCTGACGACTGCGCTGTTCGAGGGCGTGTTCAGCGATAACGAGCTGGTGCAGTAACGCAGGCGGCGTAATGCCTGGATTCTTTTGGAGGTTGGGTGAAGGCCGCGAGGTCGCAACCCAACACCGGTAGGATCGAGCTGCCAGAGGCGCCCGTGATGGGTTACGCGATGCCCGGATCATGCAGCAATCGTTTAAGCCTTTAGCGATGCATCGCTGCACCCATCCTACGGCTGCGCATCCATGCACCCGCGGCATGACCGACAGGGATGTCGGAAATACCATTTTTGCAGGAGCAAAAAATGGTGACCGTACATCCTGTACATAAAAATAAGGAGCCTGGCGGCTCCTTATTTCGTGTCATCCCTGGCATGTAAAGGCACCCTCTGTTCCTGGTGGCGTACCTCCCGGGATCAGTGCAACAGGCTGCGAATCTTTTCGCAGCTCGGGAACTGGGACAAATGATCGACCGTCACGCTGTGATCGCTGCTGCGGGTGACCGTGTACCAGCTCGCCTTGGATTCTTTTCCGACGTAGTGCCCGTCAACCTCGAAGGACTCACCGTCGATATCGAGCACCGCGATTTTTCGAGTGCGTTCTTGTGTTCGCATCCGCCCATCCCCGCTTTTTTATAGTAGTCATAACATAGAAGTATAGACTACAAGCGAAATCTGGCGCTTTGATGCCGGTCAGACCGCAGTGGCGTGACAGTCAGCGGTCCGGTTCGATGGTCGCAACCGGACGGCGCCCGTCCCGAATCCACTGACTCCAGGAACCGGCGAAAAGCCGCGAACCGGAGAGACCCGCATGCTCCATTGCCAGCAGATTGTGGCAGGCTGTGACACCGGAACCGCACATATGGACCACCGCCTCGGGCCGGCGTTCGCCAAGCAGCTTCTGCCACTCCCGTCGCAAGGCTTCGGGCCCTTTGAAGCGGCCGCTATCGAGGTTGTCGGTCAGCGGACGGTTGAGCGATCCCGGGATATGACCCGCGACCGGGTCTATCGGCTCCTGCTCGCCGCGAAAACGTTCGCCGCTGCGTGCATCGATCAGGGTGAACGCGGGCGCCTTCAGGTTGGCCGCCACCGCCTCGACATCAACGACCGCCGCGTTGTCCGGCTGCGCTACCCAGCCCGATTCCTGATCATTGGGGCACTGCCGTTCAGCGGACGCCCCCAGCGCCAGCCACGCCGGATAGCCGCCATCGAGCACCGCGACGGTGTCGTGGCCGAGCCAGCGCAGCAGCCACCAGGCTCGGGCCGCCATGGCCCCGCCGCAATCGTCGTAGACCACGACCTGCACGCCCGGTGCTACACCGCAACGACGCAACCGCGCATTCAGCCTGGCAGGCTCCGGCAGCGGATGCCGGCCGTCCTGCGGACCGATCGGTGACGACAGGTCCGCATCCAGATCGAGGTAGTAGGCACCCGGTATGTGCCCCTCGCCGTAGACGCGGGCGCCGTAACCGGTGTCCGCAAGACTGAAGCGGCAGTCCAGCAGGCACCAGTTGCCCTGATGCTGCCGGACCTGCTCTGCGGTGACGAGGGTACGGTACATGGAGTTATCCCCAGGTGAAGCGGTTAGAGGTACTGGGCCAGCTCTTCGCGCAGCAGATCCAGCTCGTTCTGTGCCTTCTGCTTCGCCTTCTTCTTCAGCTGCTCGACCTCATCGGCCTTGGTCGCGATGATCGACTGCGCCACCGCAGCCTTGTCGTCGGCGTTGGCCACTTCGTCGAGCAGCGGCTTGAGCTGCATCAGAATGGCGCGGCGACGCCCTTCTTCGGCACGGGCGATTTCCTCCGCCGACTTTTCCTTCTTCTTCGCTTCACCGGCGTCGGCTGCGGCCGGAACGTAAGTCAGCGGACGGATACCGGCGGCGATGCGTACCTTCTCGAGCAGCGGCGCGGCCTTGGCGCGGGCTTTTTCGGCACCTTTCTGCAGCTCCTGCTCGACGAAGCCGAGATCATTCATCAGCTCGTTGTAACGAGCACGCGGCGCGCTGAGCTTGGCGTCGAGGAACTCGAACAGCTGCTTCTTGGCCTCACCCCAGGCGATCCCCTCTAGGTACTGCTTGCGCATCGCCTCGATTTCCTGATCCTGGGCGAAGCAGCTGAAGAGCTGGAACAGGGTGCTGTTGTCGGGATCCTTCGGCTCGCCCGGTTCGCGCAGGTCGGTGGTGATCTGGTTGATCAGCTTGCGCAGCTCGTCGCTGGAGCAGAACAGCGGAATGGTGTTGTCGTAGCTCTTGGACATCTTGCGCCCATCGAGCCCCGGAATCAGCTGGGTCTGCTCGTCGACCTGGGCTTCCGGCAGCGTGAACAGCGGCTCGAACACATGGTTGAACCGACCTGCGACATCGCGCGCCATCTCGATGTGCTGGATCTGGTCGCGACCCACCGGAATGATATCGGCATTGAACATCAGAATGTCGGCCGCCATCAGGATCGGATAGCTGAACAACCCCATGGTAACGCCGTCGTCGAGATCCTCGTTACCGGCATCGCGGTTGGCGTCCGTTGCCGCCTTGTAGGCGTGGGCCCGGTTCATCAGTCCCTTGGACGTCATGCAGGTAAGGATCCAGGTCAGCTCCGGGATCTCGGGAATGTCGGTCTGGCGGTAATAGGTCGCGACATCGGTATCCAGGCCCAGCGCCAGCCAGGTGGCGGCGATTTCACGGGTCGAACGCGCCACCCGGTCAGGATCGTGGCACTTGATCAGGGCATGGTAGTCGGCGAGGAAGAAATAGCTGTTGTACGCCGGATTGCGACTGGCTTCGATCGCAGGTTTGATAGCCCCGAGATAGTTGCCGATATGCGGGGTACCGGTCGTGGTGATACCGGTCAGAACTGTCTTTTTACTCATGACGCTCGATATGCTCGCTCAAGCCGGACAATATTGATAACGGCGTATGATACACAAAACAGGCGCGCGCCGCCTTGAGCGTGCTGGCCACTTTGACATCCCCCCTGAGCTGGACAACACTCCAGTATGCGTCGCACTCACCCGATCGCAGGAGTTCCTTATGGATACCTCGCAGCACACGATGCACAACCTGTTCGAACAGCTGGGCCTGCCCAGCGACGAGCGTAATGTCGAGCAATTCATTCGCACGCACCGCCTGTTCAGCCAGGATATCCGGCTCGATCAGGCCACTTTCTGGACCGAGTCCCAGGCCGAGTTTTTACGCGAAGCCTTCGACGAGGACTCGGACTGGTGCGAAGTGGTCGACGAGCTCAACACGCGTCTGCGCAGCTGAACGCCGCAACTGTCCCGAACCCGATGAGAAGACCAAGCGCCTTCTTCGCCGCCCTGCTGACCTCGCTTGTGCTGAGCACAGGCGCCTATTCGCATGAGGAAGAGTGGTTCCAGGGCGGCTCGCTGCACGCGGGCACGGTGGCGGACTGGAACCGTGCATCCTACCCCAATCGCCTGGCAACCTCGGCCGACTGGGCGCTCGCCAGCAAGAACGTCGAACAGCTGGTGCGAGAGAGCGGTGATATCGAAACCCTCAAACCCTTCGCCGAACAGCTGCTCGGCTGCATCGACCGCATCTCCCACACCGACGGTGTTATCGATGAGACCCAAACCATACGGGTCGCCTCCGCCTGCATGGCGCATATGGGCTGGTGATCGCTTTTTTTGCCCCGGCGATCTGCGTATCATCATGGGCAAACCGACGCAACCGACCAGGGCCCCATGCTGACAGTCATTTCCCCCGCCAAGACCCTCGACTACGACACGCCGCCGACCACCGACCGCCACACCCAGCCGGAATGGCTGGACCAGTCCCAGCTGCTGATCGACGAGTTGCGCACCCTGTCGGTACAGGACGTGGCCGGGCTGATGAAGCTCAGCGACAAGCTGGCGAGCCTCAACGTGGCCCGTTATGAAAGCTGGTCCCGCCCCTTTTCCCCGGACAACGCCAAACAGGCGCTGCTGGCATTCAAGGGTGACGTCTATACCGGACTCGACGCCGAAACCCTTTCGGACGAGGACCTGGCGTTCGCGCAGCAGCACCTGCGCATGCTGTCCGGTCTCTACGGCCTGCTCAAGCCGCTCGACCTGATGCAGCCGTATCGGCTGGAGATGGGCACCAAGCTCGGCAACGCCCGCGGCAAGGACCTTTACGCCTTCTGGGGCAGCCGGCTGACCGACGCCCTGAATGCCGAACTCGGCGGATCGGAGCCGGTGCTGGTCAACCTGGCGTCGAACGAGTACTTCAAGTCGATCCAGCCGAAAGCGCTCAAGGCACGACTGATCACGCCGGTATTCAAGGACTGGAAAAACGGCCAGTACAAGATCATCAGCTTCTATGCCAAAAAGGCGCGCGGCCTGATGGCCCGCTATATCATTCGGAACCGTATCGAGGACCCGGAACAGCTCAAGGGCTTCGATCTCGAGGGGTATCGCTTCGATCCAGAAACCTCGAAGGGCGACACCTGGGTCTTTATTCGCGATCACGCGGACCATTGACCTGGCAATTGACCCCTGGCCAATGGTGATGCTTCCCTGCATCACGGTTAATGCACGGTATTTTTTAGGCGTGGAGGAAGGCATATGGACTACCGACCATCGGCACAGCGCTATGAGACGATGCGCTACAACCGCTGCGGCCGCAGCGGTCTGAAACTACCGGCCCTGTCGCTGGGACTGTGGCACAACTTCGGTCATGACGCCTCCATCGCGACCGCCCGTGCCATCTGCCGTACGGCCTTCGACCTCGGCATCACCCACTTCGACCTGGCGAACAACTACGGCCCGCCGCCGGGCTCGGCGGAAGCGTTTTTCGGTGAGATGCTGCGCCGGGACTTCGCCGGCTTGCGGGATGAGCTGATCATCTCGAGCAAGGCCGGTTACCGCATGTGGCCCGGCCCCTATGGCGAGTGGGGCAGCCGCAAATACCTGCTGGCCAGCCTCGACCAGAGCCTGCAGCGGCTCGGCGTCGACTACGTCGATATCTTCTATTCACACCGTTTCGACCCGGAAACGCCGCTCGAGGAAACCATGGGCGCGCTCGACACCGCGGTGCGCCAGGGCAAGGCATTGTACGTGGGCCTGTCGTCATACAACTCCCAGCGCACGCGGGAAGCGGTAGCGATCCTCCGGGAACTGGGTACTCCCTGCCTGATCCACCAGCCGAGCTACTCGATGATCAATCGCTGGATCGAGGACGATGGCCTGCTGGATACCCTGGACGATCTCGGTATGGGCTCCATTGTCTTTTCGCCGCTGGCCCAGGGCATGCTGACCGGCAAGTATCTCGATGGCGTGCCCGAGGGCAGCCGCGCCAGCCAGGGTAAAACGCTGGAGTCGGCCCATCTGTCCGCGGAAAACCTCGAACGGATCCGAACGCTCGACGCCATCGCGCAGCAGCGCGGCCAGAGCCTGGCGCAGATGGCGCTTGCCTGGACGCTGCGCGGAGGCCGTGTGACCTCTGCGTTGCTTGGCGCCAGCCGGCCCGAACAGCTGATCGACAGCGTCTCGGCACTGGACAAACCCGACTTCACGCCGGAAGAGCTGGCCGAAATCGACCGCTACGCCGTCGAGGGTGGCGTCAATCTCTGGGCCCGCTCGTCCCAGGAATAGCGGGCCCGCAGCTGTCTAGCCAAGGGATTCAAGAAAGGTTTCAAGCAGCAGGTTCGGGCGGCGGCCCTTGCGCGTAACAATCGCCAGCCGGCTGTCGAAGTACAGGCGTTGCGGACACAGCGCTTTCATCTGCCCCTTGCCGACCCAGTTGGCGGCATAGTGGTCCGGCAGATAGCCGATATAGCCGCCGGTCAGTATCAGAAAGGCAATTCCCTCCCGGTCCGAGGCGGTTGCGCTGCAGTTGAGCAGCTGGTGTTGCCCTATCGCCTCGGCAGTCATGCGGTAACTCGGCACAACCGCAGCGGCCGTCATGAGCGTTTCGTTATCCAGGTCCCCCTCCTTTTCGAAAAAGGGGTGCTCATCGCTGCAGTAGAGGTGGGAGCGCTCTTCGTACAGGTGGCGGTAATCGAGGCCGGACAGCGGCGCGATATGGGGAATGGCGCCGACATGCAGGCGACCATCGAAAAGGCCCCGCTCGATTTCACCCGGCGTGCTCATGCTGATATTGATGCGGATACCCTCGCCTTTGTCGTGCAGCTCTTTCAGCGCCCGCGTGATACGCATCTGCGGCTGGGTCACCAGGTTGTTGACGATGCCGATATTGAGCTCGCCCCGCAGTTGCTGATTGATCTGGTTGACCTCGCCGCGGAAGTCCTCGACCGCGGTCAGCAGGATCTCGCCGGCATGCAGCACCCTCCGCCCTTCGTCGGTCAGCGCGAACCCACCTCTTCCGCGCTGGCACAGGCGCATACCGAGACGCTTTTCCAGGTCACTCATATGCTGACTCACGGCGGATCGCGTAATCCCGAGCGCGCTCTCGGCGGCGGAAAAGCTGCCGCATTCGGCGACCGTCCTGAAAATCCGTAGCAGCCGCAGGTCATAGTCGCTGACCTGCCCCAGTACGTTTTTGGGCTTCATAGTTTAAGCAATACCAAACAAATACATCGAAACTTTATCAATACCTCACCAAACTGGATACCGCAAGCCCGGTATCTGGCTTCTTTGCGGCCACCTATAAAAAGAAAAAGGCCCGAGATCATGCGACCTCGAGCCTTTCAGAGCTATCTGACCGGATCGACGCTGGCATCATCGACCCTGATCTTTACCTGATTGCACACCCGTGCGAGTCGACCGGGCGTTGCCTGCCAACCACCTGTTAGGAGAAGCCTGGGGGATTAGCCCCAGGCTGGGGCCACCTGTTTAAATGTCCTTCACCAGGCGCAGGGCATCGTAGATCGCCGCATGGGTATTGCGTGTGGAGACTGCATCACCAATGCGGAACAACTGGAAGCGCCCTGAGGGGTTCCGTACAACGGCTTGAGATTTCCCGTCTATCAGATCCTCGTAAGACACTTCACCCTGGTTTGACGAATGGGGCTTGAGCTCGAAATACAGATCGTCCAGCGGAATAATGCCGTGGTTGACGATGATCTGATCATACTCCCGCTCCAGAGAGACACCACCGTAATCGCTGCCGATGTAGGCTTTCAGCGAGCCGCCCTGCTTCTCCACCGCTTCGAGGCGGAAGGTGACCGTAAAGGTGGTATCAAGCGATTGCAGCGAACGCATATACGGAACCAGGTTCATCGCCATCACTTCCGGCGCGAATGAACGGTCTGGCGTCATCACCTCAACCTTCGCCCCGGTCCTGGCGATGATCTCGGCCGCCTGAAGGCCGGCGTGATCACCCGCATCATCGAAGATCAGCACGTTCTTTCCGGGCTTTACATCGCCGGAAATAATGTCCCAGGCGGAAATAACATGCTCGTTACCCCTGGCCAGAACCTCTGTATGGGGCATCCCCCCCGTTGCGACGATCACCACATCGGGATTCTCGGCTTCAACGGTATCGGCCTCAGCCCAGGTGTTGAATGCGATTCGAACTCCCAGGCGTTCACACTGAGCCAAGCGCCAGTCGATAATGGAAATCATCTCTTTGCGCCGCTCGCTCTGGGCGGTCAGGCGGACCTGCCCCCCGGCCTCGCTGGCGGCTTCGAATACCACGACCTCGTGACCTCGCTCGCCTGCAACACGCGCGGCCTCCAGTCCACCAGGCCCGGCACCGATGATCACCACCTTTTTCCGGGTTTCGGCTTTGGGGATTTCATGAGGCATGGATTCTTCACGCCCCGTCGCTGCGTTGTGAATGCAATAAGCCGCACCACCCTGATAAATACGGTCAAGGCAGTAATTGGCGCCGACACAGGGACGAATCTCTTCTTCCCGCTTCTCGATGATTTTTCGCACTATGTGCGGATCGGTCATGTGCGCCCGCGTCATCCCCACAAGGTCCACCTTGCCTGATGCGACAGCATGACGGGCGGTGGCAACGTCAGGGATCTTGGCGGCATGGAAAACCGGCATACCGGTCGACGCGCGGATATCCCCGGCGAAATCAAGGTGCGGACTGTTAGGCATCCCCTGGATTGGGATCACATCGGTCAAGCCCGCATCGGTATCGATATGACCACGCACCACATTCAGGAAGTCGACCATGCCGCTGTCTTTCAGACGGCGGGAAATTTCCAGTCCATCTTCTTTGGTAAGGCCTCCCGCCAGAAGCTCATCGCCGGTGTAGCGCATACCGATAATGAAGTCAGGGCCAACGCGTCTGCGCATCTCCGACAACACGTCAAAAGTGAAACGCAAGCGGTTCTCAAGAGAGCCACCGTATGGCCCTTCCAGCTCATTGGTCAGGGGAGACCAGAACTGATCCATCAGATGGCCGTAAGCCTGAAGCTCGATACCATCCATGCCGCCTGCTTTCATGCGCTCGGCGGCATCAGCGTAATCTTTGATGATTCGCTCGATATCCCAGTCTTCCATTTTCTTGGGGAACGCCCGATGGGCCGCCTCACGGTGGTGGGAAGCGGATACGACGGGCAGCCAGTGCTCTTTGTCCCAACGGGTGCGCCGTCCAAGGTGGGTCAGCTGGATCATGATCGCAGCTCCCTCTTCGTGCACGGCATCCGTAAGGTCTTTCATCCAGGGCACAACCTCATCCTTGTAAACCAGGAGATTGTTGAACACCGGCGGACTGTCTTTTGACACCGCAGCAGAGCCCGCAGTCATGGTCATCGCGACGCCACCCTTGGCACGCTCGACATGATAGGCGCGGTAGCGTCCTTTCGGCATGCCATCTTCCGGGTAGGCCGGCTCATGAGCCGTCATGATGATCCGGTTTCTCAGGGTAAGGTTCTTGAGTTGATAAGGCTGTAAAAGAGGATCATTGGACATGACTGCACTCCTGTTCCGTTCGTAGCACTGACTGGCTCTGTTGAGGAAATATCGACCACCCTGAATCCGATGCTAAGGAAAAATGTACAGATGTGTCAATATTTACGACATCTATGTATAGTGAAATAATTCATGCTCTTTTATGATTGACAGAAATGAACATTCCGTATAGCCAAAAAGGCCTGGCAACCATGACAAAGCCATTGAAGAACGAAAGCGGCTGGCGCGGCTCTCCGGAAGTGTGGTTCGAAGCAGCGATAGAAATCCTGCTGGAGTCCGGGGTTGAGGCAGTCAAGATTTCAACTCTTGCAAAGAGACTGAACCTGTCCAGAACGAGCTTTTACTGGTTCTTCAATGACAGGGAAGCGCTGTTAAGTGATCTCGTCAGCGCCTGGAAGGACAAGAATACGGGCGGCATTGTTGCGCAGTCGGAAGCCTATGCAGACTCACTTGCAGAAGCGACGTTGAATGTTTTCGATTGCTGGCTGGATGAAACATTATTCGATTCAAAGTTCGAATTCGCGATCCGTAGCTGGTCACTGCGGTCACAGGCGATACAGGAGGAGGTTCAGCGCGCAGACACGCTTCGCCTGAGTGCACTGGCAAACATGTTCAGGCGCCACGGGTTCAACGATATCGAAGCCGATGTGCATTCGCGGACGATTTACCTCGTGCAGATTGGCTACATCACTATGCAGACCAGGGAATCGGTGGCGGAACGCATGCGGCGTATCCCGGAATACGTCAAGATATTTACCGGTGAGCTGCCGCAACCCCATGAACTCAAACGCTTTTACCACAAACACGGATATACACAGGAAAACGTCTGAGATAAAACACCAAAAATCCGCAAGGCGTCTTTATGTTAGTAGGTTCTTCGCAGATTAACGTGAACCCAGGGGCCAAAAGTAGGATGGGTGGAGCCGCACTGGCACTCTGTTTAACGCTTTCAGCGAGGTTGACGCGGCGCAACCCATCAATGAGTCGGCAGGATGCATATCCAAGATGGGTTGCACGACGCCCTGGCCGCATCAGTGACGGCTATGCCGTGCCGGGGCGTCGCTCCACCCATCCTCCTATGCGGTCGTCGGTGTCAACCTCTGGTGCTTCTCTATTTGGCTTTTACTATTTGATCTGTCTTCCCGTGCAGTTGGTGAAGTTTTGGCTTTGGGTTGAGTGTCCTCGAATACACATTCGGGAC
>JABXIM010000017.1 GCA_013373085.1 Oceanospirillaceae bacterium
CGGGTGACGGGTGACGGGTGACGGGTGACGGGTGACGGGTGACGGGTAGGATGGATCAAACGATGCAGTTACACAAATATCACGTTACCTCGCGGCCCGGACATCGCGGACCCGTCATATCGATCGTCGTACAGATCGATTGATCTCGGCGTGCGCTGAAGTCAGTCGGGCGCCACACCGTCGGCGCCCTGTCGTTCGCAGGCGACCAATCCTTTTGGCCCGCAGCCGACGAAGACCAAGGCGCCTGCGGCGCCTATGACGGGTTACGCCGCGCACAAACGGCTCCATAGCCGGACAGGCCGCGCCAGGGCGGCTAACCCATCCTACGTCTCACGACTCACAAAACAGTATCGCGGTCACGGAAGCCTATCAGATAGAGGATGCCATCGAGCCCCAGCGTCGAAATCGAGTGATCGGCGCTCTGACGCACCAGCGGCTTGGCGCGGAAGGCGATGCCCAGTCCCGCAGTACCGAGCATCGGCAGGTCGTTGGCGCCGTCGCCGACGGCGATGGTCTGCTCCAGTCGAACCCCCTCCTTCTCGGCAATCTCACGTAGCAACTCGGCCTTGCGCTGCCCGTTGACGATGGTGCCGGTCACCTCGCCTGTAACCTTGCCGTCGCATATATCCAGCTCGTTGGCGTGAACGTAATCGAAGCCGAGCTTCTTCTGCAGACGGCGGGCGAAGTAGGTGAATCCGCCGGATAGAATTGCAGTTTTGAAACCCAGCGCCTTGAGGTTGGAGACCAGCTCTTCGGCGCCTTCGGTCAGCGGCAGACGCTCGGCGATGCGCTCGAGCACCGACGCATCCAGGCCCTTGAGCAACGCCACCCGGCGGCGGAAACTCTCGTCGAAGTCGATTTCCCCGCGCATCGCCGCCTCTGTAATGGCAACGACCTGGTCGCCGACTCCCGCTTCCTTCGCCAGTTCATCGATCACTTCAGCCTCGATCAGCGTGGAATCCATGTCGAACACCACCAGCCTGCGGTTGCGGCGATAGACATTATCTTCCTGAAAGGCGATATCGACATCGAGCTCGCTGGCGGCGTGCAGGAACTCCTCGCGCAGGGCGCGATCGTCAGACGGCACACCGCGCACGGAAAACTCGACACAGGATTTGGTACGATCGTCCGCAGATGGCTGCTGCCGCAGCGAGATACGGCCCGAGAGGCGGTTGATGCTGTCGATATTGAGTCCGTGACCGGCTGCGATCGCGGTGACGCGTGCGATATGCTCGGACGTGACGCGGCGCGCCAGCAGCGTGATGATATGGCGCGACTTGCCCTGCTCCGAGACCCAGGACTCGTAAGCGTCGTCGTCGACCGGCTCGAAACGCGCCGTCATCTGCAGCTCGTGGGCCTTGAACAGCAGGTCCCGCAACACCGGCGAAGACTCCGACGCCTTCGGCACCTCGAGCAGCATGCCCAGAGACAGCGTATCGTGGATTACCGCCTGGCCGATATCGAGGATATTGATCCCGTATCGGGCCAGGATCGCGCTCATGGCGGAAGTCACGCCCGGCTTGTCATTGCCGGACAGGGTCATCAGGATGATTTCGTTCACTGAGGTTTCCTTCTGGTCGCCTTGGCGGCGTGGAAGTCTGCGGATACTGTCGGCGGATTATATCAAGGCGTCATACAATTACCCATTGGCGACGTTCGCCTAATACCAGGACGGATCACCATGGATGTGGCACTGCTTTCACAGCCAGCCCTATTGCTGCTGACCGCCGGCATCGCCCTGTGCGAATCGCTGGCCTTCGTCGGCATACTGGTGCCGGGCGTTGCGTTCCTGTTCGCACTGGCCCTCTCCGCCGGCGAGCAGGGGCTGCCACTCCTGCCGCTGTTGATCGCCGCCTTCGGTGGCGCCGTCGCCGGCGACGGCCTGAGCTACTTTCTCGGCCGCTACGCCGACGACTGGCTGCAGCACCACTGGCCCTTCAACGCTCATCCCGGTTGGCATCACCGCGGTATCCGATTTTTTCAGCGTTATGGTCTCTTGAGCATCGTCCTTGGCCGCTTCGTCGGACCTGTCCGTCCGGTCGTGCCCTTTATTGCCGGCACCTTTGAAATGCCGGCCGCCCGTTTTTTCACCGTCAACGTACTGTCGGCCATCGCCTGGTCGCCCGCCTACGTGCTGCCCGGCTATCTCGTCGGGCAATCGGCCAACGAGCTGCTCGGCCACTGGCAGGCACTGTTTTATCCGGGACTGGGGCTGGTGCTGGCGATCCTGACGATGGGCGTGCTGCACCAGCATCTGCAGCCGGGCCAGCCTCTGGCACGCTGGGGCGCTAAACGCCTGGGACTGAAACCCGAACGCCTCGCCGCTCTGCTGCTCTTCGCCGGGAGCGGCACGGCGCTCGGCATCCTGGCGCTGATCCAGTTGCGCGGCTGGGCCAGCGACTGGAACCGGCACATACAATCGCTGCTGCTGCTCGCACCGGACCGGACGTCGATTTTCTGGGACCTGGCCACCTCACTTGGTGATCTCGGCAGCCTGCTGTCGGCCGCCTTTCTGCTGGCCCTGATGTTAAAATGGCTGCGGCGCTCGGCCGACGGCTGGCGTCTGCTGTTGCTGCTGCTACTGATCGTCGGATTCAACAGCCTGCTCAAGTGGCTGTTCCAGGTGGAGCGCCCCGAGTTGGGCGCGGCACTGATCGGCTGGAGTTTCCCGAGTGGCCACAGCAGCGGCGGCACCGCCTTCTTCGCCATGCTGGCGGTGCTGCTCGGCACCGGGCACCGGATCCAGGTGCGTCGGGCCGCCTATCTGCTGGCACTGCTACCGATACTGCTGGTGGGGCTTTCCCGCATCGTCATCGGCGCCCACTGGCCGCTGGACGTATTCGCGGGCTGGTGCGAGGGGTTGATGGCCGCAGCGATGCTGAGACTGTGGCTGCTGCGTCCGGAGCGTGGTCGCACGCCGCTGAGCGCAAAGGATGCAGCCCTGCTGTTGCTGGTGGTGACACTGGCGCTGGGCATCTACACGACCATGCAACACAGCATCACCTCAGCGCTTTAAGCAGCGAACGGCGGGAATCGCGACCGAAGGACACCCGCCGCCGGGGCGGCATAACCGCCCCAGGCGATGCGCTCTGCCGCTATCGACGCTTGCGTCCGCCCTTTTTCTTACGTTTGGCACCCTGGTCGGCCAGCGCGCCCTCCGCCAGTTGCTGGCGCACGCTCTTGGGCTTCTTCGCCGAGCGCACCACCTCCACCAGTTCGAAGTCGATCTTGCGCTCGTCGAGATCGACCCGCATCACCTTGACGCGCAACTGGTCGCCCAGCTTGAAGGTCTTGCGGGTGCGCTCGCCGATCAGCCGCTGCTTGGCGGTATCGAAATGGTAATAGTCCGATGGCAGCGCTGTGATGTGGATAAGTCCCTCGACGTACACCGAGGTCAGCTCGACGAACACGCCGAAGCCGGTGACCGCCGAAATGACGCCGTCGAACTCGCCGCCGACTTCGCTCTGCATGTATTCGCACTTGAGCCACGACATGACGTCGCGGGTGGCATCGTCGGCGCGGCGCTCGGTCATCGAGCAGTGCTCGCCCAACTGCAGCATCTGCTCGAGCGAATACTGGTAGCTGAACTTCGGATTGGAGACGAAGCCGTCAGGACGCAGGATCGTCTTGTCCGAGCGGAATACCGACTTGAGGCGCTTCAGCAGGCCACGGTCGCTCTCGGCATGAATAGCAGCACGGATCGCCCGGTGCACCAACAGGTCCGGATAGCGACGGATGGGCGAGGTGAAATGCGTGTAGGCCGGGTAGGCAAGGCCGAAGTGCCCCAGGTTATCCGGACTGTAGACCGCCTGACGCATCGAACGCAGCATCATGGTCTGGATGACATGGCGGTCCGGTCGTTTCTCGATCTGCTCGGCCAGCGCCTGGTAGTCGCTGGGCGCCGGCTTGTCTCCACCCCCGAGGTTGAGCCCCAGCTCACCGAGATAGGCGCGCAGGTTCTGGAGCTTCTCGGCCTTGGGGCCCTCGTGGATGCGGTACAGCGCCGGTACCTTGACCTTGTCGAGGAAGCGCGCCGTCGCGACGTTGGCACACAGCATGCACTCCTCGATCAGCTTGTGGGCATCGTTGCGCTCCACCGGCACGATATCCTCGATCTTCCGCTGATCGGAAAACAGGATCCGTGTTTCGGTGGTCTCGAAATCGATGGCTCCACGATCCTCACGCGCCGCGCGCAGCGCGAAGTAGAGTTCGTACAGTGCTTCGAGGTGCGGAACGAGCGCCGCATGCTCCGTGCGCAGCACCTTGCCCTCCGGACTCTTTGGCTGCATCAGCATGGCGCCGACCTTGTTGTAGGTCAGGCGTGCATGGGACTGGATTACGGCTTCGTAGAAGCGGTAACCCGACAGCTTGCCGCCGCTGCTGATGGTCATTTCGCAGACCATCGCCAGCCGGTCGACATGGGGATTGAGCGAGCAGAGACCGTTGGACAACAGCTCCGGCAGCATCGGCACGACGAACTCGGGGAAATAGACCGAGTTGCCGCGTACATAGGCTTCGTTATCGAGCCCCGAGCCCGGACGGACGTACCAGGACACGTCGGCGATGGCGACCCACAGACGCCAGCCACCGCTGCGCTTGCGCTCGGCGTAGACGGCATCGTCGAAGTCCTTGGCGTCCTCGCCGTCGATGGTGACCAGCGGCAGCTTGCGCAGGTCGACGCGGTTCCGCTTGGCATCCTCCTCCACTTCAGGCTTCAGGTTGCCGATTTCCTGGCGCACGGCATCCGGCCACTCGTTCGGGATATCGTAGCTGTGGATGGCGACCTTGATTTCCATGCCCGGCGCCATATGGTCACCCAGCACCTCGATGACCCGGCCCTGGGGGCGATTTCGCTTGCCCGGCTGCTGCTGCAGCTCGACGATGACCAGTTGACCATCGCGGTAGCGGATATCGCTGTGCGGGTCCGCCACCACCATGATGTCCTGGGTAATACGCTGGTTTTCCGCTATCAGATAGCCGAAGTCGCCCTGCGACTTGTAGCGCCCGACCAGCGTCTTGGTGCCACGTTCGAGCACCTCGATGATCTTGCCTTCACGGCGACCGCGGTAGTCGATGCTGACTTCCTGCACCAGGACGCGGTCGCCGTCGAGCACCTGGCGCATCTCGCGCGGGCTGATGAACAGGTCGTCACCGCCTGCATCGGGGGTCACGAAGCCGAAGCCGTCACGATGACCGATCACCCGGCCGGGGATCAGGTCCATCTTTTTGATGATGCCGTATTCGTTGCGCCGGTTGCTGATCAGCTGGCCGTCCCGGCACATCGCCTTGAGGCGGCGCGAGACGCCCTCCAGGCTGTCCTCGTCGGTAATATTCAGTTCGCGGCACAAACGCCCGTGACTGATCGGCGCTCCCCACTCCTGCAGGAATTCGAGGATGAAGTCCCGGCTTGGTACCGGATTGTCGTATTTTTCCGCCTCGGCCGATGCCTGGGGATCACGCTTGGTCCAATCTTTACTCATTGATTTTCCAGCGGGTTCCATTTTACTGAAACATAATAGTTGCGAATGTGAGCGGGCGCCCGTCTGTTCTGTGCGGGAGCGGTAGCAACTGCTACAGGCTCAGGGTCCACGGGCCTTCAACCGGCGCGGACCCGACCTCATCCCACCACTTTATACTGTAGCCTGTACTATTAAGAGAAAAACCGGCTGATCAGCCGGTTTTCTGTCTTGCTCAGGGCATATCGTCGATCGTGTCGTCTTCTTTGGGCGGTGGAATCAGGTCTTCACGGCTGACGCCCATCATCAACATGATATTCGCTGCGATGTAAATGGAGGAGTAAGTACCCACTCCGATACCGACCAGCAGCGCCAGCGCAAAACCATGAATGATCTCGCCGCCGAAGACGGCCAGCGCCACCACCACCAGCAGTGTGGTGGCGGACGTCATCAAGGTCCGGCTCAGGGTCTGGGTCAGCGACAGGTTGACGATATCCACCGGCTCGCCGGTGCGCACAATGCGGAAATTCTCGCGGATACGGTCGAAGACCACGATGGTATCGTTGAGCGAGTAGCCGATCACCGCCAGCACCGCCGCCAGCACCGTCAGGTCGAACTCGATACCGAACACCGAGAAGAAACCCAGGGTGATGGTAACGTCGTGCGCCAGGGCCAGTACCGCGCCAATGGAGAACTTGAACTGGAAGCGGAAGGCGATGTACACCATGATCATGAACAGCGCCAGCAGCATGCCGAGACCGCCCTGTTCCCGCAGCTCCTCACCCACCTGAGCGCCTACGTATTCGTTGCGACGCAGCTCCAGCTGCTGGGTTTCATGCTCCTGCAGCGTCGCCAGAATATGGTCACCCAGCTTCGGATCGTGGGTCTCGGCCAGACGGATCAGCACGTCTGTCGGGGCGCCGAAGTTCTGCACCACCACGTCCTGGTAACCCGCCGCCCCGAGAGTTTCGCGGATCTTGCCCAGATCCGCTCCCTGCTCATAGCCGACCTCGACCAGGCTGCCGCCGGTGAAGTCGAGGCCGAACTCGAGCCCCCGGGTCGCCAGGGACCCGAGGGACACCAGCAGCATCAGCGCCGAGATCGCCAGCGCGACCTTGCCAAAGCGCATGAAGTTAAGCACTTTTTCCTGCTTTGCCATGTCCTAATTCCTCAGATCGCCAGACGGTTGAGCTTGCGCCCGCCGTAACACAGGTTGACCAGCGCCCGGGTCACCATGATGGCGGTGAACATCGACGTGACGATGCCGACCGACAGCGTGACCGCGAAGCCCTTGACCGGCCCCGTCCCCATCGCGAACAGGATAACCGCCGCGATCAGGGTGGTGATGTTGGCATCGAGAATGGTCGTGAAGGCGCGCCCGAAACCGGCATTGATCGCCGACTGCGCCGGCATGCCGTTCTTCAGCTCCTCGCGTATCCGCGAGAAGATCAGCACGTTGGCGTCCACCGCCATACCGACCGTCAGCACGATACCGGCGATGCCCGGCAACGTCAGCGTCGCAGACAACAGCGACATCACCGCCACCAGCAGCACCAGGTTGAGCGTCAGGGCGACGTTGGCCAGAAGGCCGAAAACACGGTAGTACAGCGCCATAAACACCAGCACCAGGGCGAAGCCGATCTTCACCGACATCACGCCCAGCTCGATATTCTCGGCGCCCAGGCTCGGCCCGATGCTGCGCTCCTCGACGAAGTAGATCGGCGCCGCCAGGGCACCGGCGCGCAGCAGCAGCGCCAGCTCCGACGACTCGGTCGAGCTTTCGAGGCCGGTGATTCGGAACTGCGATCCCAGTACCGACTGGATGGTGGCCAGCGAAATGATCCTCTTCTCGACGTAGGGGATGCGCCGCTCCTCCTGAACACCGTCCACGGTCTGGGTGACGATACGGCTCTTGTGCTCGACAAAGAGTACCGCCATGCGTCGCTGCACCGCGTTGCGGGTTACGCGACCCATCATCTGGCCACCCTTGGCATCCAGGGTAATCGATACCTGCGGCATGCCGTTCTCGTCGAAGGCGGCCTGGGCATTGGCGACGCTGGACCCGGTGATGATGATGTCGCGCTCCAGCGTGGCCTTGCGGCCGGGCTGGCTGCGGAACTCGTAGGTTTCGGTGCTGCCCGCAGCCGCGTTGGGCGTCGCCTCGAGACGGAACTCCAGGTTTGCGGTCTTGCCGATAATACGCTTGGCAGCGGCAGCGTCCTGCACGCCCGGCAGCTGCACCACGATCCGGTTGCGGCCCTGGCGCTGGACCAGCGGTTCCGCCACGCCGAGTTCGTTGACACGGTTACGCAGCGTGGTGAGGTTCTGCTTGACGGCGTAGTCTTCGATCTCACGGATGCTCTGCTCGGTGAGATTGATCAGGATGAAGTAATCGCCGTTCTGGTTGTCGGTGGTCACCAGGAACTCCTGGTACTCCTGACGCAGCAGGCTGAGAGCCTCGTCGCGCACTGCCTCGTCGGTGAACTTCACCTCCAGACTGCCGTCGGCACGGTGATCCACCAGCCGGTAACGCAATTTTTCCTGCCGTAGCTTGGTCTTGATCTCGGAGACATAGACGTCAAGACGCTGCGCCACCGCCTGGGCGGTATCGACCTCCAGCAGGAAGTGCACGCCGCCACGCAGGTCGAGACCCAGCTTCATCGGCCCCGCTCCGAGCGCGGTCAGCCAGTCCGGTGTCGTCGGCGCAAGATTCATTGCCACGACATACTGCTCGCCAAGCAGCTTCGAGATGACCGGCTTGGCACGCAGCTGGGATTCGCCGTCAGCGAAGCGGATCAGACCGTTGCCGTTCTCGTCCAGCTCGACTCCCTTGTTCGGAATGCCCTCCCGTTCCAGCGCAGCGGATACGCGATCGAGCAACGGCTCATCGACATGGTAGGCCTCGCGGGTACCGGACAGCTGAATGGCATAATCGTCAGGATAGATATTGGGTGCCGCGTACAGCAGGCCAAGCGCCAGCAGCAGCACGATCAGGAGATTTTTCCAAAGCGGGTAGCGGTTGAGCATAGGGTGCCCTGTTCTGTCATCGCAGCCGCGACGCGCCCTCACGTCCACGGCCCTGGAGCCGGCCTGACACAAAGAAAAACGCCACTGGGACAGTGGCGTTTTCCGTCAGCCGGGGTCAGATGCTTTTGATCGTGCCCTTGGGCAGAGCAGCGGCCACGTGGGCTTTCTGGAAGTTCAGCTGGGTGCCTTCGCACACTTCCAGTACCACGTAGTCGTCGGAGACCTTGACCACCTTACCGATGATACCGCCGGCGGTGAGCACTTCATCGCCCTTGGCCAGGCTGTTGATCAGGTTCTTGTGATCCTTGGCGCGTTTCGACTGCGGACGCCACATGAAGAAGTAGAAGATCAGACCGAAGCCGACGAGAAACAGGATGTTGAAGATACCCGGATCCATGGCGCCGGCGGCCGGCTCTGCGGCCTGGGCGGAAGAGATCAGAAAGCTCATGCGGCTTTACTCCTTGAAGTTTGAAAACTCTATCTTAAATGGTGGCAAGCGGCGGTGTTTCAAGGCCCCGCTTGGTATAAAAATCGTCGACAAAGGCCGACAATTTACCCTGTTCGATTGCCTCGCGCAAACCGGCCATCAGCACTTGGTAGTAGTGCAGATTGTGGATGGTATTGAGCTGCGAGCTGAGGATTTCGTTGCACTTGTCGAGATGATGCAGATAGGCACGGCTGAAGTTGCGGCAGGTATAGCAGTCGCAGCTTTCGTCCAGCGGACGGGTGTCGGTCTTGTTGCTCGCGTTGCGAATCTTGACGATGCCGGCGGTGGTGAACAGAAAACCGTTACGGGCGTTACGGGTCGGCATCACGCAGTCGAACATGTCGACACCGCGGCGGACGCCCTCGACCAGGTCTTCCGGCCGGCCGACACCCATCAGGTAACGCGGCTTGTTCTCCGGCATTTTCCAGGCCAGGTGGTCGAGAATGCGGACCATATCTTCCTTGGGCTCGCCTACCGACAGCCCGCCAATGGCATAGCCATCAAAACCGATCGCGGTCAGCCCCTCGAGTGACTCGTCACGCAGGTGCTCGTACATACCGCCCTGAACGATGCCAAACAGCGCCGACGGGCTGTCGTCATGCGCATCCTTGGAACGCTGTGCCCAGCGCAGCGACAACCGCATCGAGGTCGCGGCTTCCTGCTCGGTCGCCGGATAGGGCGTGCATTCGTCGAAAATCATCACGATGTCGGAGCCCAGCTCGCGCTGCACCTCCATCGACCGCTCGGGATCGATGAACACCTTGCTGCCGTCGACCGGTGAGCGGAAAGACACCCCCTGCTCGGTGATCTTGCGCATTTTGCCGAGACTGAACACCTGGAAGCCGCCGGAGTCTGTCAGGATGGGTCCCTTCCACTGCATGAAGTCGTGCAGGTCCCCGTGCAGGCGGATGATTTCGGTCCCGGGCCGCAACATCAGATGGAAGGTGTTGCCAAGAATGATCTCGGCGCCGGTGGCCTCGACATCGCGGGGCAGCATGCCCTTTACGGTGCCGTAGGTGCCAACCGGCATGAAGGCCGGTGTTTCTACCGTACCGCGAGGAAAGGTCAGCCGGCCGCGACGTGCCTTGCCGTCCTCGCCCAGCTTCTCGAAAGACATGAAACAGTTGCGGCTCACTTGGCCTCCTGAGGGGTCAAAAACATGGCGTCACCGTAGCTGAAGAAGCGGTAGCGCTCGGCCACTGCCTCGCGATAAGCGCGCTGGATATGGTCATAGCCGGCGAAGGCGCTGACCAGCATCAGCAACGTCGATTCGGGCAGGTGAAAGTTGGTGATCAGGGCATCGACCTGACGATAGCGATAGCCCGGATAGATGAAAATATCGGTATCGCCGCTGTACGGGCGTATCTCGCCGTCACGACCGGCAGTCTCGAGACAGCGTACGCTGGTGGTGCCGACCGCCACCACGCGCCCGCCCCGGGCCCGGGTCTCGCGTACCGCCTCGCAGGCCTCTTCGCCCACTTCTATATATTCGGCGTGCATCCGGTGCTCTGCGACCTGTTCGACCTTGACCGGCTGGAAGGTGCCCGCCCCGACATGCAGCGTGACGAAGGTCTGCAGGACGCCCTTTTCCGCGAGCTTGGCCAGCAGCTCCTCGTCGAAGTGCAACCCGGCTGTCGGTGCGGCCACGGCCCCTGGCTTGCGGTTGTAGACGGTCTGATAGCGTTCGCGGTCGGAGAGCTGGTCATCCCGTTTCATGTATGGCGGCAACGGCATATGGCCATGCTCTTCCAATACCTCGACGAGATGGCGCTCGATCGCGAATTCGAGCTCGAACAGATTGTCGCGCCGGCCGGTGACCGCGGCCTCCACGCCACCTTCGAGGAGCAGCAGGGTTCCGGGTTTCGGCGCCCGGCTGGCGCGTACGTGAGCGAGCGCCCGCTGACCGTCCAGCACCCGTTCGATCAACACTTCGACTTTGCCGCCCGAGGCTTTTTCGCCAAACAGCCGCGCCGGAATCACCCGGGTGTCGTTGAATACCAGCAAATCGCCGGGCTCGAGCAATTCGAGAATATCACTGAATTGCCGGTGGGCGATCTCGCCGCTAGCGCCGTCGAGGCACAGCAGGCGGCTCGCCGAACGCCGCTCCAACGGAAAGCGCGCGATCAACTCTTCCGGCAGTTCGAAACTAAAATCTTTTACCTGCATGGGAATTCTTGCAAGAGGTTGAAGAGAAGGGTGCGAATTGTACCCGAAACCGACTTTTTTTTCAGTCTTCGCGAGACGTCACGATTGACGCTGTCACAAAGCCTCTTATAATACGGTCTCGCTTTTGCCAGAGTGGTGAAATTGGTAGACACAGGGGATTCAAAATCCCCCGGGGTAACACCCGTGCCGGTTCGAGTCCGGCCTCTGGTACCAGACACGTTTAAGAGCCTGCCCGAGTCGCAGGCTTTTTTCGTTTCTGGGGATCGTACTCGTCCCTCATCTCCCTCATCGACTCCGTGGCCTCGCGAAGTCAACATAGCCCCCCCCTGCAACAAATCCCCAAGTTGTTTATTGAGCCAGATCAAGACTCCATATCGCGGAAAGAACTAGCTTTTTAGCGCGCAGCATCTATTTTTCAGTTTAACCATCGACATGGCGCATACGAATACGCCGGCGTCGCACCGGCGCATTCCGGCCGATAACAAAAGAACGAACAATCAGTTGTCGTGCACACGGCAACATCTAAAATAGGGATCCCAGAAACATGAAAAGACGCGATCTGATCAAATCGGCAGCAGCCGGACTTGCTGCCGCACCCCTGGCCATGAGCGCCACGTCCGCCAAGGCGGCAACCAGCCTGCGCATGCAGACTTACTGGGGCAAGGAAGCCAACGAGATTTTCGAATCCTTCACCGACGACGTAAAAACGGCATCGAACGACGAGCTGCGCATCCGTCGCTACACCGGCAGCTCGCTGGTACCCGACGCAGAGATGTTCCAGGCCGTCGGCAAGGGCACCATCGACATGTGCCAGGGCTACGCCGGCTACTGGCCGGGCCAGCTCGACATCGCGTCAATCGAAGCCGGTCTTCCGGGTGCCTGGACCAACTACGATGAAGCCATGTACATCATGGATACCAAGGATCTGATCGGTCTGATCCGTGAAGCCTACGCCGAGCACAATGTTCACTACCTCGGCCCCATCATGGGGGGCCCCTTCGACCTGCTGACCAAGAACCCGGTTAAGAGCCTGGACGACCTCAAGACAATGAAAATCCGCGCCACCCCCAGTGTCGCGAAGATTCTCGAGCAGTTCGATATCCCGACCGTATTCCTGCCAGGTTCCGAACTCTACGTCGGCCTGAGCACCGGCACCATCGACGGCGTCATCTACGCCGGTACCAACGAGTACCTGTCGATGAAGCTTTACGAGGCGGCCAAGTACTACACTTCACTGAACATGGTTAGCCCGGGCTACACCGACCAGATCCTGGTCAACATGGACAAGTGGAATTCTCTGACCGACGAGCAGCGCAAGTGCATCGAGCTGGGCTACGCCAAGCATGCGACCAAGATGCACACCTGGATGGTCAGCGGCTCGATCGACGCTTCCACCACTGGTCACTTCGAGATGAGCGCGCTGCCGCCGGAAGACTCCGCCCGCCTGCGCAAGGCTGCCGAAGTAATCTGGGAAGAGGAAGCGGCCAAATCCGAGCGTAACAAGAAAGCGATCGATATTCTCAAGGAAGCCGCCAAGGCCACAGGGAGAGCCTGATGACCGGGATATCTCGCCTGCTTGATGCTATCGACGGGATATCCGAATTCATTGGCAAGGCCGTCTCCTGGATGTGCCTTGCCATGATCGGGGTCCTGCTGTATGAGATTGCGGCACGCTACTTCTTTTTGAGTCCGACATCCTGGGCGCATGAAAGCACCACGATGCTGTACGGTACTTTCTGCATACTTGCCGGTGCCTATACCCACAAGCATCAGGCCCATGTACGCAGCGAGGTTATCTATCACGTCCTGAGGACGCGTACGCGCGCCGTTCTCGACCTTCTAACCGGCGCCATCGTACTGGTGGTTTTCGCCGTGTTCTTTTATGCCGCCTGCAATTTTGCAATCGAGTCCTGGCAGAACCACGAGGTGTCGTCTAAGAGCACCTGGGGCGTGCCCGTTTATCCGTTCAAGACCATGCTGCCGCTCGGCGTCGGTCTGGTGCTGCTGCAGAGTATTGCACACTGGATCAGGGACCTGCTGGTGGCATTTAACCTGACACCCCACGACTAGAAGGGTGCCTGAAGGCTACCTCGAACCAACTACTGGCGTCTCAACACGCTAACGAAAAGACATACTAAAGGAAATCAAGGTGTCAGAACTTGATCCGCTACTCGTAACCATTGGCATGTTCGGAACCATGTTCATCATGCTGCTCGCAGGGGCGCCGCTGGCCTGGTCCCTGCTCAGCGTCGGTGTGGTGTTTGCCTATTCCCTCTGGGGTACCGGCGGCCTGGAACTGCTGACCATCAGTTCCTTCGATGCGATGGACAACTTCCTGCTGGTCGCACTGCCTATGTTCATTTTCATGGGGCTCATGCTGGAACGATCCGGTATTACCGACGATCTGTTCGAGATGATGAACAAGCTGATGGGCCAGATTCCCGGCGGCCTCGGCATCGGCACCGTCATCATCTGCGCCCTGATTGCGGCAATGGCCGGCGTTTCCGGCGCCGCGACCGTAAGCCTCGGCGTTATTGCTCTGCCCGCGATGCTCAAGCGCGGTTACGACAAGCAACTTGTCACCGGCACGATCATGGCGGGGGGCGCACTGGGCTTTCTGATTCCGCCCAGCGTACTGATGATTCTGTATGCCTTTCTGGCGAGGGAGTCCGTCGGCAAGCTGTTTGCGGCGGGACTCATGCCCGGCCTGATGCTGGCCGCCATCTACATCATCTACATATTGATCCGCAGTCGCATCAATCCGTCACTGGCACCGCCGGTGCCGAAAGATGACCGGCTCACGGCGGTGGAAAAACTAAAGTCGCTCAAGGCGCTGATCCTTCCGGGCGCGCTGATCACGACCGTGCTGTACTGCATCATATCCGGTATTACCGCGCCATCCGAGGCATCCGCCATCGGTGCCTTCGGCGCTATCGTCTGCGCCGCCATCTACCGGACTCTGACATGGAAAATGCTCAAGGACGTGCTGCTGAGCACCACCCGGCTGATGGGTATGCTTATCTGGATTACCATCGCCGCGATCTTCTTCAGCAAGGTCTATATCGGCCTCGACGCCGGCTTCCTGCTGCAGGACATCATCGACGATGCCAATATGTCGCCGATGTGGGTCATCATCTTGATGCTGGCCTGCTACTTCGTGCTCGGCATGTTCCTCGACGACTTCGCCATCGTCTTCATCACGGTGCCGCTGTTCGTGCCAATCGTAGAATCGCTCGGCTTCGATACCATCTGGTTTGCGGTGCTGTTCATTGTCAGCATGCAGTCGGCGTATCTGACGCCGCCATTCGGCTACAACCTGTTCTACATGCGTTCGGTGGCGCCGCCCGAGATCACCATCTACGACCTCTACAAGGCGGCCATCCCGTTCATCATTTTGCAGATCATCGGTCTCGGCCTGCTGCTGGCATTTCCGCAGATCGCGCTCTGGCTGCCGGAAACGCTCTACGGGCCCTGACAGGGGCACTGCCGAACGGGGCCTCAGGGCCCCGTTTTTCTTTGCATTTACAATACTTAAAGCTGTCGCATCAGCATCGGCGCATGTGACTAAACCCACATTTATGATAGCTTAACAGAGCTTGCTGCCACCCGGGTTTCACCATGCTGGACTGGATCATCTCCACCAACGGCTTTATTTTCGAAGCCATACTGATGGTCGCTGTCATCATCTACATCGGCACCCGGATCTGAAACCGCTGGACTGTAGACCTTGAGATGAGAATGCGCACCACAGCCCTGCCTGTCGCGGTGACATTGAGCTTGAGCCTTTTCGGTTCGCAGACCGTCCATGCAGACGACTTCAACCAGACGGCGTTGAGCGAAACCGATTTTTATTCCGCCATCCCGGAGGTCGTCTCCGCCACGCGCATGCCGCAGCGGCTGACCGATGCACCGGCTTCGATCAGCGTCATCGATCGCGAAACTATTCGCGCGTCGGGCGCACTTTACGTAACAGACCTGTTGCGCCTGGTGCCCGGCTTTCAGAGCTACAGCATCAATCGCAACAAGTTCGGTGTGACCTATCACGGCGTCAGCGACGATTTCCCGCGCCGGCTCGAAGTGCTGATCGACGGCCGTTCGGTATACCTGCCGCTGCTTTCGACCGTGGACTGGAACTCGTTGGGCATCGGTATTGACGATATCGAGCGTGTCGAAGTGGTGCGGGGCTCCAATGTACCGGCTTACGGCTCGAACGCCTTTCTCGGCGCGATCAACATCGTCACCCGCTCCCCCTACAGCGAAGCCGGCACCTCGGTGCAGGCAACGGGCGGCTCACAGGATACTCGGCGGCTCGAAGCCCGTTTCAGCACCCCCCTGGGCGCGACTCAGACCCGAATCTCGGCCGGACACGACCAGAACGAAGGCAGTAACCTGTTCGGGGATAGCGCCCGTTCGAATTACCTGAATATCAGCAGCAGCCTGACGCCGACCATCGCCGATACCCTGCTGCTCGAAGCCGGCTTCACCGACGGCTACGCTTACCGCGGCGACCTTGATGCGACCGGCAAGCCGGTCGTCAAGCGAGACCACGAATCCAACTACCAGTATCTGCGCTGGAACCACCTGCTGGACCTGAACGATGATCTGCAGTTCAGCCTTTACCACAACCGCCTCGAACTGACGCTGCCCGAGCCCAGCGCCGAAGAGCTGATCCGGTACAATATCGTTCCCGTTCCGGAGCCGGACTTCGCCGCCGCAGTCCTGGTGTTCAACCCCGACCTGCGCCTGGACTCCGAAGAGGGCACCACCGATATTTACGACCTGGAAGTGCAACAGACATTTGGCCTGCCCCTGTTGCACAGCAAACTGCTGTGGGGCCTTGGATACCGTTACGAGCAGGCCGAAAGCGGTACGCTTCTGCAGGACCAGGGACGCGTCAGCGAAGAACGCACCCGCCTGTTCGGCAACCTGGAAGTTCACCCTGCGGAGCGCGTAACGATTAATCTCGGTGCCATGCTCGAAAGCAGCAGCACCAGCAGCACTGAGGCCAAGCTCTCTCCGCGGGCAGCGGCCAACTACCGCCTTGATGGCGACTCATCGATCCGGCTGGCGTACAGCGACGCCTACCGTATGCCGTCGCTGCTGGACAAGAACACGCAACACACCTATTACCTCCCGGGCGGCGCAGTATACGACTATGATGTCGGAACCAATCACGGTGTCGGGCCCGAGCATATCGAAACTTGGGAACTGGGCTATTACCGCACAATTCCGGCTTTCAACGGCTATCTTGACTTGCGGCTGTTTCACGAGAAGGTCGACGATGCGATTGGCACTTACTGGGACACCCTGCCGCTGGATCCTTCAGACAGCCGCATTAGGCGACTGGAAAACAATACCCGGTGGAAAAATGCCGGAGCGGAAGCACAGCTGAAGCTGCGTTTCTCGAGCGCAATCTGGGCCCTGCTGAACTACAGCTACACCAATACCACCGACTTCATCCGGGATCAGGGACCAGATCCCAGAAAAGGTGGAATTGAAAGAGACACGGACCCCCAGACACCGCTGCATACAGCCTCACTGCTGCTGAACTTCGATCTGCCGCAGCAGTGGCAGTTCAGTCTTGCGCACTACTATGTTGATGAGGTCGAGAGGGAAGAAGGCATCACGTTGAATACGCAGCGGAATACGGGTGAGACAACCGAGTACAACCGCACCGACCTGCGCCTCGGCAAGATTCTTCGACTCGGTTCGGGCAGCTCGCTGGAAGGGGCGCTGATCATGCAGAATGTTCTGGGCAACGAATACGTCGATTTTTACGAGTTCAACACCTTCGACCGCCGAAGCTATCTGCAGCTGACGCTCAAGTTTTGACCTTTCCGCCAACAGGGACGCAGGATGCAGGGACAAAACACCAGAGACAGCAGACACCCGGGAGTTCCGGGCTGCTGTTTGCTGCTGTTCCTGTCTCTGTATGCCGCCCCCGCCTGGAGCGATTCACTGGTATTGCTCAGCGAAAGCAGCGCGATCTATCGTGACGTCGGGCGCGCCATCGCCCAAGCCTTTCAGGGCCCCCTGGAGCAACTCGAGGCGGATGAACTTTCACCAACGCGCGACCTCGAAGACGACATATCCGTCGCCGTCGGGGCCCGGGCCTGCGAACTGCAGCTGGAACACCCCCTGCCCCCTCGCTCGTTGATCTGCGCCTTTATTCCGCGCGCGACCTTCGCCTCGCTGGTCGAGCGCTATGGCGAGACCGAGCTGGTGCGCCAACAACGTCTTACCGCGATCTATCTGGACCAGCCGCTCGGGCGTCAACTCCACCTCGCCAAGCTCCTGGTACCGGAGGCCCGCAGCATTGGGGCCATGTTCGGCCCGTTGTCGATCTCCGAGCGAGAGCTCTTCGTTGCCACCGCCGAGGCCGAAGGCCTGTCACCGGTAACGCTGACACTGCGCGAAAACGATAACCCCATCGAACAGTTGCAACCCGTGGTGCGCAAGAGCGATGTCTTTCTGGCATTGCCCGACCGCGCCCTGTTCAACCGCGCTACGGCCAAATGGCTGCTCTACATAACGTTGCAGCAGCAGATCGCGGTCATCGGTTTTTCACGTACCTACGTTGAAGCCGGTGCTCTGGCGGCGGTCTATACCACACCGCAGCAGCTGGGGCGTCAGGCGGGTGAATTACTGCGGGCCCTGCAGCGAGGGGAAGCACTCACTGCGCCCGAATTCCCGCGTTATTTCAGCGTATCGACCAACCCGGTGGTGGCGCGTAGCCTGGCGCTGCAACTGCCGGACGAGACGACCCTGGAACAGCAGCTCGGGGAGGACATGCCATGATCCGGCGTCCCCGGCCATTGGGCATCAGCCAGCGCGTGCTGATCATTTCACTGTTGCCGCTGGTGATCTTCGCGCTGATCCTCGGCAGCTATTTCATCTTCACCCGTATCGACGATACCAAGCGCTCGCTGATCGAACGTGGCGAATCGATCAGCCGTCTGCTCGCGTCCGCCTCGGAATTCGGTCTCATGGTGGGCAACCATGAGGTATTGCGCAACCTGGCCAACGGTATCACCCAGGAGCCGGACGTCGCCGACGTGGTCTTTCTCGACAACCGGCTGGACCTGATCCTGCGCACCCGGGAATTCGCGCTGCAGCTCAATCCTCAGGGCCCCTTCGCCTATGAGCACGCGCAACAGTGGTACTTCATGCAGCCGGTCCGCGTCACCGGCATCTCGTTCCAGGACGTTCCGGAATTTCCGGAGGAGGAACCCCAGCTGGACACTATCGGTTACGTCCTGGTGATCCTGTCCAAGGAACAGACGCTGGCGCGTCAGCGCAGCATTCTGCTGGGAGGGCTGTTGCTGATGCTTGGCAGCTTCCTGGTGACCTCGATACTGGCGCGCCGCTTCGGCCAACGTATCACCCATCCGATACAGGGGTTGAGCCGCGTCATCGAGCGACTGCAGGAGGGGCATCTCGATACACGGGCGGAGGTCACCCTGACCGGCGAGCTGCGTACCCTGGGACGCGGTATCAACCGCATGGCGGCGCGTATTCAGGAATCGAATCAGATCATGGAAAGCCGCGTCGATATCGCCACGCGCCGGCTGCGCGCCACACTCAGCCACCTGGAAAGCCAGAACCAGGAGCTGGAACTGGCGCGGCAAAAAGCCGACGCCGCCAACCGCGCCAAGGATGATTTCCTGGCACGCATGAGCCATGAACTGCGCACACCGATGACCTCGGTGCTCGGTTTCTCGCGCCTGCTGAACCAGTCAGACGCCAGCGACGAACAGCGTGAATACACCCGCATCATCAGCCAGACATCAACGCTGCTGTTGTCACTGATCGACGATATCCTTGACCTGTCGAAACTCGAGTCGGATGCCATCAAGCTCGAGCGCATTGCCTTCGAACTCGAAGAGTTGCTGCTTGACGTGCTGGAAATGCAGGCGCCGATCGCCCACGCCAAGGGACTGGAACTGATACTGCGCCTGAATCCATCGACACCGCGGACGCTGATCGGCGACCCGACACGATTGCGCCAGATCCTGACCAACCTGGTGTCGAACGCCATCAAGTTCACCGAACGGGGCCAGATTCTGCTCAGCGTCGAGGCTATTCCGAGTGGCGATGAGCGCTGCCATCTCAACCTGAAGGTCGGTGACAGCGGCATCGGTATTCCCGCGGACCAGACGTCTGAGCTGTTCCACGCCTTCACCCAGGCCGATACGTCTATCACACGGCGTTTCGGCGGCTCCGGCCTCGGTCTCGTCATTACCCGCAGGCTGACCGAGCTGATGGGCGGCAGTATCCAGCTGAGCAGCGAAGTCGGCAAGGGCACCGAGGTCAGCCTGTCGATCCCCTTCCCCTTCCGCCGCGCCACCGAAACGCCGCCGGCCCCGTCGCCGGGCCTCGGCCCCATTCTGTTATTCGACCCCCACCCACTGATGCGTGACTGCCTGCTGGGCCTGCTGCAGCGACGCCAGCTGCGAGTCGACCTGGCCGAGAGTTTCAGCGACTTCTGCCTGAATGCCCATCAGTACCCGATCCTGATCTGGGGTCTGCCGCCCTGCGCGGACACCCGACTGCCTCAGGCCGAACTGCAGCATCTGCGCCAGGGATTCAACGGCCGTTTGCTGATCCTGTGCTCCAGCACGATAAGCGAGCGGGCGACCGACCCGGACACCCAGATTCTGCACAAGCCGGTACGTCTGGAGCGGCTCTACCAGGCCCTGAAATCCGACAAGCGGCCGGCAAGCAAAGAGGCCATCAGATCTTCCTCGCTGCTGCAGGGTCTCGACCTGCTGGTCGCGGAGGACAATGACTTCAACCGTCTGCTGATCAGCCGCATCCTGGAGCAGGCCGGTACTCAGCCGCGCCAGGCTCGCAGCGGGCTGGAAGTGCTGTCGGAGGTGGAACGCCAACTGCCGGACCTGATTCTGATGGATGTGCACATGCCGGAAATGGATGGAATCGAGGCCACTCGCCGCATTCGACAGCGCTATCCCGACCTGCCGGTCATCGCGCTGACCGCCAATGTCGTAAAGCGGGAACATCAGGCGCTGGTCGACGCCGGCATTTCCAAGATCATGCTCAAACCGATCGACGAGCGCGGCCTGATCGACTGCATCCAGACCCTGTGCCGGCGCAGTCCGGGACGGTTACCGCCGGCCGGAGGCAGAAACCAGCTACAACGCCTCGATATCAGCCCGGAGCTGCTCTCGCGCGAACTGCACCTGCAGCTTGAAGGCTGTCTGGACGGTTTCCGCACCCGGGACCGTCAGCGCATGCGGCACCATGCCCACCAGCTGTTGGGCCTCGCGGGGCTTTACGAACTGCCGGAACTGGAAGCGATCACCGGGGAGTTTCACAACCTGATCGAAGCTGGGGATATCCGTGAACTCTGGCAGGCGCTGTGGCGCTTGCAGCGCCTGATCGAAAATCAGTCGCGAGGATCGGCTGAATAACAGGCCACCTGACAAGCGACTAAAACTTGCGATAAACCGGTTCGCGCGCGATCAGCTGCTTCAAGTCCGCGACTATCGCTGTCAGCCGCTCGCGACCCGCCCGGTCGAACAGATAGCCATCGAGACCCTCTCCGGCGGCCGGCAGGTCGTCATCGCCTTCCTGCAGCGCCACACAGCGGTGCCTGATGGCCTCGAGTTCGGGGTCGTGATGGATCGGCAGGCCGACGAAGAGGTCCCACTGCTCGCGTGTCGTCGAGCCCTCGAGCACACCCTGCAACAGTCGCTGAATATCCTGCCGCGACGGTCGGTAGGTCGGCGAGCGACCAAAGTGCAGGGCCGCCGCCATCAGGCAAAGAACCAGCAGCGTGACGGCGAACGCCGCGATAAATTCCACCGTTCATCCCTTCCCCACAGTAGCGATCAATGCATCCGCTCCAGGGGATACTGGCGCAGCTTTTCCGCGGCGCGCAGCAAAGCGCTGCGGTTTTGCGACTCGAGCGTGTTCATCTCTTGCTGATAACGGCGTTGCTCCCGGCGTTCGAGCTTGCGCCATTCCTTGAGGAAGGGGATATGTCGGGTGGCCTGGTAATGCTGCTCGATAATCTCGAAATCGGGGTCCTGATGGATTTCCGGCTTGAGGTTGTCGATCAGAACCTTGAGCCGGATACAGCCTTCCGTCAGCGTCAGCCGCTCATCCTCCGACATGGCCCGGGCGATGACCCTTATACTCTCGATTATGTACTCGCGCTGCTCCTGCGCCTTGCTCTTTGCCGCTTCCAGGCGCTGCCGGTCCTGCTCCTGCTGCCGACGCTGCTCCTTCAGTTTTGCAAGCTGGCGCACGATATACACCGACAGCGCCACTATGACCAGCAGCCCCAGGCCACTCAGCCCATACAAAATCGAATCGTTCATCTACCTCTACCGCCTGCACCGCCTGTCCGAACACCGCGCCCATTATCCATATTCGACGCCCGAAACCCAGCCCAGATCCGGGATCAGTGGCCAAACAGCTTGGGCAGCAGGTCTGGCAAATCGGCAACCGAATTCATTTCGCAGTCCGGCACTATTCCCGAGGCCGCCACGAAATCACGGCGATACTTGCCGGTATGCACCAGTACACCGGTCAGGCCCGCCTGTTGAGCGCCGCCGATATCGCTCTCGATATCATCTCCGACCAGCACCACCCGCTGTGGTTCAAGCCCCAGCCCCAGGCAGGCGCTATGGAAAAATTCCGAGGCGGGCTTGCCCACCACCACCGCTTCCACACCTGCGGCATATTCGAGCCCGGCGACAAACAGGCCGAGGTCGGGCTGAAGACCCTTTTCCGTCTGCCAGTAACGATTTCGATGGACCGCCACCAGCTGCGCGCCGTTGATCAGGAAGCCGAACAGGCGATTTAGCAGCGCATAGTTCCAGTCCTCGCCAATATCACCCAGGACAATGGCCTCCGGCTGCTCGTCGTCGACAATGAAATGCCCGAAATCCCTGCAGGCATCTTCGGCCAGCACGGGGTAGATTCGTTTCACCGAGTGGCTTTCGAGCCACTGCACCGCCGCGCTGATGGCGCTGAATACCGAGTCATTGGGTACCGGGAGTCCGCGTTGGCGCAACTGCCGCTCGAGCGTCGTCAGCGACCGGGTCGAGGTGTTGGTGATATAACGAAAGGGGACGGCCCGGTTTACCACCTGCGTCATCACGTCGATCGCCCCCGGCACAGGCCGGCCTTCGACATAGAGTACGCCATCCAGATCGAACAAAAGCCCTTCGGGATTCACGGCCGCTTCCTGATTGCAGTACGACTGCAAAGTATAGCGAAGCGGTGATGGGCCGTGATTTCCGCTAGCCAGCCCCCGCCAAAGGCAACCGTCACTGCAGGCCGCACCTTCAACCGCGCAGTGCCCGCGGATCGAGCAAGCCTGCAGCAATGGCAATACCGGTCACGTCCGGCAAACGCTCGGCCTCGAGGCGTTTCATGACCCGCGCCCGGTACAGATCGATCGTCTTTACGCTGACCTCGAGCATCTCCGCGATTTCCCGGCTTGAATACCCCTGCGCCAGCGGCAGGAAGACATCCCGCTCCCGTGGCGTCAGGGCGTCGAGCACTGCCAGGGCCGACGGGTCGGCGCCCGGTGACGGTGGCTGCTCGGCATGCTCTGCGAGCGCCTGCTGCACGCTGTCGAGCAACAGCTGCTCATTGAACGGTTTCTCGAGGAAATCGAAGGCACCGGATTTGAAGGCCCGGACGACGATCGGAACATCGGCATGCCCCGATACAAAGATCACCGGTAACCGGACGCCGCGTTTCTGCAGTTCTTCCTGTACGTTGAGCCCGCCCAACCCGGGCATCCGTACATCCAATATCACGCAACCGCCCCGGGGCTTGTCCAGAGCATCGAGAAAACGGCGGCCGTCGCTGAACGCCTGCACCCGCAGGCCGACGGACTCCAGCAACCACTGAGTGGACTCCAGCATACCGGGGTCATCGTCCACCACATAAACGGTGGTGTTGGCATCAGTCATCTGAATCACTTGCTCCTGTATTCACTTGCCCCTGCCGCGGCACGGCACCGGGCGGGAAACGACAGACCAGAGTCAGGCCTCCGGTCTCCGCCGGAACCGCATCGAGAAAACCGCCGAAGCCCTCGATAATCGATCGGCTCATCGACAGACCCAGCCCGAGTCCCTGGGGCTTACTGGTATAAAAGGGCGTGAACATCTGTCGGATACCCGACTCGTCAAGTCCGCAGCCCTGGTCCGTGACCTCGATCAGCGTCTCGCCGGCCTCGTTGCGGTGGGCACTGACGACAAGGCGAGAGCGCGAGCTGTCATTCTCCGTTTCCCTGGCCTCGACGATGGCATCGATACCGTTGCGGATCAGGTTGATCAGCACCTGCTCCAGCAATACCGGATCGGCATTGATTTCCAGGGAAGATTCCGGCAGGCGCTGCTCAAGCAACACTGCGTGCTTCTCCGCATCCCACTGGCACAGGCGCGCCACATTGGCGATCAGCGCATTCAGTCGAACCGGGCCGATGCTCTGCTGCCCCTTGCGCAGAAAGGCTCTCAGGCGCTTGATCACTTCCGCCGCCCGGTTGGCGTAGTGGATGATGCGTTGCAACCCCTCGTCCACGCGCTCGATGCAGGCACTGTCCTGCCGTGCCTGCTGCAGATAGCGCTGACTTGCGCTGGCGAAGTTTACGATACTCGCGAGCGGCTGGTTCATTTCGTGGGCGATACCGGAAGCCAGTTCACCGATGGTCGCGAGGCGCGCGCTGTGCGCCAGCTCATCGGCCAGGCGCCGGTTCTGGGCCTCCGACTCGACCCTGGCGGTAATATCCCGCGTAACACTGACCACCTCGACGACATCGCCGGTATAGGTTTCGCGAATCGCGCGGCTGGCGATCTCGAACCAGCGCTTGCCGCCGCCGGGATGGATCACGTTCAGTGTCAGCGTCGCGTACCCCTGCTCCTGAAGGCTCAGGTAGGCTTCGGCCAGTTGCCGCTCCGAGGCTCCGGAGAAAACCTCCTCGAAACGCTTGCCCCGCAGTTCCTCGGGCCAGTACCCGAGCAGGCGCCGGGACGCCGGACTGGCATCGATAAAACACCAGTCGGGCGAGTGCCGCGAAATCAGGTCGGTGGTGTTTTCGATAATCAGTCGGTAAAGCCTGTCGGAAGTTCTTGCCCGGTCGAGCAGTCGTATCTCATCGGTCGCGACTCTGCCACGGGCCAGCACTGTCGCGGACTCCACATCGGGGACAAAGGTCCACAGCAGGATGCTGTCGCCCACCCGGCTCTCGATGTCCTGCAGGGCCCTTTTCTGGGTCAGGGACGCCCGAACCAGGGCCTCACGGTTAACCGGCAGCAATGCAAGGACGTCCACCCCGCCAAGGCGTTCGCACAGCGATCCGGCGGCGCCGTTGAACGCCAGCATCGTCGAGTCACGGCTCAACACAAGGCAGGGTTGCGGCTCGGCATCGAACAGCTGGAAGCCACTCTTCATAACGATCCAATGTCAGCTAAAAGATATAGTACATATACCATAATACCTTAGAACTCTTCCCATATTGGAATCGTTCAATTACTATCCAATACCAGTGGAGTATAGCGAGCCCGCCAGGCCTGCTCTAGCTGTAACAAGAAGAATACCGACAGAGGAACCTTCCCATGAGCTCGATCTTTGATCAGGGCCTTGCGCCCGTCGAAGCCAACCACACCGTCATGTCTCCGATCGACTTCATCGAGCGCACGGCCAGTGTGTATCCCGAATATCCCGCCGTCATTCACGGCTCATTGCGCTACAGCTGGCGGGAAACCTATGAACGCTGCTGCCGCCTGGCATCGGCGTTGGCCAACCGGGGCATTGGCCGTGGTGACACGGTCGCCGTGATGCTGCCGAACATACCCGCGATGCTGGAGGCCCATTTCGGCGTGCCGATGATCGGTGCGGTGCTGAACACCCTGAACGTGCGCCTGGATGCGGACGCCATCGCCTTCATGCTGGAGCATGGCGAGGCCAAGGTAGTCATCGCCGACCGGGAGTTCGGCGAGGTGGTCCGCGGCGCCGTGGCACGGCTTCAACACAAACCGCTGATCATCGACGTGGATGACCCCGAGTACGGCGAAGGGACCGCGGTCAGCGATCTCGATTATGAAGCCTTCCTGAAGGAAGGCGACCCGAATTTCGAGTGGCGCCTGCCGGAAAACGAGTGGGACGCGATTTCGCTGAACTATACCTCCGGGACCACCGGCAATCCCAAGGGGGTGGTCTATCACCACCGGGGAGCTTATATCAACAGTCTGGGCAACCAGACTGTCTGGTCTATCGGGCAACACCCGGTGTATCTCTGGACCTTGCCGATGTTCCATTGCAACGGCTGGTGTTTTCCCTGGACCATCACGGCAATGGCCGGAACCCACGTTTGCCTGCGCCGCGTCGATCCGGAAAAAATCCTGCAGCTGATCCGCGACCACCAGGTGACCCACATGTGCGGCGCGCCGATCGTCCTGAACGCGCTTCTCAATGTCCCCGAAGCCGCCAAGGCCGCCATCGATCATCCGGTCAAATCCATGACCGCAGGTGCAGCCCCACCCGCTCAGATAATCGGTGCGATCGAGGAAATGGGGATAGAGGTGACGCATGTCTACGGCCTGACCGAGGTCTATGGCCCTGTAACCGTCTCTGCCTGGAAATCCGAATGGGATTCACTGCCGCTGCAGGAGCGCGCCCGGCTCAAGGCCCGCCAGGGGGTACGCTACCATACGCTGGCCGGCACCCTGGTCGCCGACCCCGAAACGATGGAACCGGTCCCCAAAGATGGCAAGACCATCGGCGAAATCTTCCTGCGCGGCAACACCGTGATGAAGGGGTATCTCAAGAACCCGAGCGCCACCGAGGAGGCCTTCCGCGGCGGCTGGTTCCACACCGGCGACCTGGCCGTCTGGCACGAGGACGGCTATATCGAGATCAAGGACCGCCTCAAGGACATCATCATCTCCGGCGGTGAGAACATCTCGACCATTGAAGTCGAGGACACCCTCTACCGTCATCCGGCCGTTCTCGAAGCCGCGGTGGTTGCGCGTCCCGACGAGAAATGGGGCGAAACCCCCTGCGCTTTCGTGACCCTGAAACGAAATTCCGGCTCGATTACCGAGCAGGAGCTGATCGCGTTCTGCCGCGAGCAACTGGCGCATTTCAAGGCCCCCAGAACCGTCGTTTTCGCGGATCTGCCCAAAACCTCGACCGGCAAGATCCAGAAGTTCGTTCTGAGAGAACGGGCCCGCGAGCTGTAACGCGCACCTCCCTTACTTCCTGTACAAAAACAATACCAGGCGCACAGCCTCTGTGCGCCAGGAGGCGACTTATGCAAATTTTCAACCGCAACACCGGTGACGAGCAACCCTACTGGCCTGCCGGACCGTTCAAGATCAGGCTCCCCCTGGTGCATTACCGCTGGGAAACCCCGGAGATGATCCAGGGTCTGATCATGTTCGTGGTCGGCCTTGCGATGATTCCGCTACTGCAGACCTACCTCGGCATGCCCTACGAGGCAGCGCTGGCCTTTACCTTTGTCGCCGGCGTGGGCTACATGCTGCCAGCCCTGCTGGGGGTGCCATTGGTACCGGGCTGGATCACACCGGCGATTCCGGTGGTTATCCTCTATCTCAAGGGTTTCGAACCGGGCCCCGAAGCCATCAAGGCGATGTTTGCACTGCAGATAGAAGTCACCCTGATTTTCCTGCTGCTCGGCATCACCCGGCTCGGATCAAAACTGGTCGATGTCATCCCCAACTCGCTGAAGTCGGGCATCATCATCGGTGCCGGTATCGCCGCGCTGATGGGAGAGCTGAAAGTCGGCGGTCGGGTCGATGCGACACCGATATCGCTGCTGATCGGCTCCATTGTCAGTGCCTATATACTCTTCTCGCTGTCGTTCAAGAACATCGTTAACGAAAGCTCGCTGGCCAAGCGAATCGCCAATTTCGGCATGGTCCCGGGCATGATCCTGGCGATGATCATTGGCTGGGTCAGCGGCGAATACGCGCTGCCGGCCATCGAATGGGGTATTACCAAACCGGACTTCGGACTGATGTTCGAGTACCTCACCTTTACGGTGGGCTACCCGGATCTCGAGATGTTCCTGTTGGCAATACCGACTGCGCTGATCGCCTATGTCATTGCCTTCGGCGACATTATCGTCGGCTTCACCCTGGTCAAGCGGATCGACCACCTGCGCAAGGATGAAGACATCGACGGCAGCGTGGACCGGGTACACCTGGTCACGGCACTGCGCAACGCCCTGCATGCTTTCTTTGCCCCCTGGCCCGGCCTGGCCGGCCCGCTCTGGACCGCCGCCCACGCCACCGTGGCCGAGCGCTACGCTATGGGACGCAAGGCGATGGACTCGATCTACAGCGGCGGCGGAACCTTCTGGATTACCGGCATGGTCGCGCTGTTCATCCTGCCGCTGGTGACGCTGTTCAAACCGGTACTGCCCATTGCACTGTCACTGACACTGATCCTTACAGCCTACATTTGCATCATGGTGGGCATGGAACAGCTGAAGAATCCGACCGAACGCGGAGTCGCAGGTATCGTCGCCGTTACGCTGGCAATGCCGGATCCCAAGTCGACCGTCTACGCGGTCGCCATCGGCCTGGTGCTGTACCTGTTGATCGAACGTCCGAAACTGCTGGGCCGTCACCGTCCTGAAGACGAGGTCATTTTCGCCGACGAAAAGGAAGGTTAAAGCGCCCCTCTCTTCTTCGAAGAAATCCTCTAGCAAGCCCCCGCTACAGTAATGGAGCGGGGGCTTTTTCATTTCCGGGCACTGGTACGTAGAGCCCCTGTGTAACGTGCCCTGCTGTTAGCGTCTCTGCTGCTGACTGGGTAGCAGGGTGGAACGCAGCGTATGCAGCGCTGCTCGAGCCGATTGGGGGAGGTAACAGAGGCGGATGTTCGATTATGCGAATTTGTCACTGTACCGAGCATAGGATACCGGGAAGAATGCACGCGACCGCCCGCGGCGGACAAAGAGCGGATGGGATCAGGGGGTTGGGCAGAGTCGGATGTTAGTGGCCTGCTCAAATCACTGCTATCCTGAAGCCCGATGCGTGGCGCCTCAGGCGGAGCCTGAGCGGTACTCGGGCTGTCCCTGCCCTCGCCCCTGCGGGGCCGCCGC
>JABXIM010000004.1 GCA_013373085.1 Oceanospirillaceae bacterium
CGTAAGCCGTAAGCCGTAAGGGAAATCGTGGGAGCGGCACCCCGCCGCGAAAAGTCTTGTACCGCATCATTCGCGGCGAGGCGCCGCTCCCACGTTCACTCCAGCCAGATAACGCTCGCCATGCGACCGGTTTCGCCATCGCGGCGATAGGAATAGAAGCGCTCGGGATCACTGAAAGTGCAGTATTCGCCGCCACTGACCGAGGCCACGCCGGTGGCATCGAGACGCAGGCGCGCCAGCCGATAGAGATCGGCGAACCATTTGCCAGGATGCCCCTCACGGGCGACGAAGGCCCCGGCGGCCCCGGCATCGGCAGCGCAGAACTGCGCCCTCACCTCGTCACCCACCTCGAACGCTGTCGGGCCGATGGCCGGCCCCAGCCAGCAATGCACGCGGGACGGGTCGGCAAAAACCGACAGCGTCCGCTCCAGCACGCCGGCCACCAACCCACGCCAGCCGGCATGGGCTACAGCAACCCGCTCGCCATCGGTGAAAAAAGTCGGCAAACAATCCGCAGTCATCACGATACAGGCCTGGCCCGGCTGGTCGCTCCAGCAGGCATCGGCCTGCCGCACCTGGCCGTCGGCCCGGGCCTCGATTACCTCAGTGCCGTGTACCTGCCGCAGCCACTGAGCCGGCTTATCCAATCCCAGCTCGGCCACAAGCCGGCGGCGATTCTCGGCCACCGCCGCCGGATCGTCGCCAACATGATCGCCCAGGTTGAGACCTGCGAAGACGCCGGCACTGACCCCGCCGTCGCGGGTGCTGACGCACGCTCGCACCCGCGACGGCAACGGCCAGTCGGGTCTGATCAGCTCCATACTTCTTCACCGCTACGCAGGTCGCGCTGCAGAGCGTCGAGCAATACCTGCATGTCCGCGGGCAGATCCACTTCCCAGGACATCAGTTCTCCGGTCGACGGGTGCCAGAGCTCGAGCTTCTTGGCGTGGAGCGCCTGGCGCTGGAAGCCGCGCAATACTTTCACCAGCGGCTCACTCACCCCCTTGGGCAGCCGGAAGCGGCCACCGTAGAGCGGATCGCCGACCAGCGGGTAGTTGATATGCGACATATGCACGCGGATCTGGTGGGTGCGGCCGGTCTCGAGCTTGAGCCGGATATGGGTATGGGCACGATACCGGTGCAGCACCCGGTAGTGAGTCACCGCTTCCTTGCCCATCGCCGTCACCGCCATCTTCTGCCGGTTGCGGCTATGGCGCCCCATCGGCTCGTCGACCATACCGCCGCCGGTCATCACCCCCTGCACCACCGCTTCATACTCGCGCCCCATCGAGCGCTCCTGCAGCTGGGCCACGAGTTCGGTCTGGGCCTGGATTGTCTTGGCCACCACCATCAGGCCGGTGGTGTCCATATCGAGCCGGTGCACGATACCGGCGCGGGGCACCTGGGCGATTTCGGGGCTGTGGTGCAACAGCGCATTGAGCAGGGTGCCATCGGCATGGCCCACCGCGGGATGGACCACCAGCCCGGCGGGCTTGTTCAGCACCAGGATGTCATCGTCCTCGTAGACGATATCCAGCGGGATATCCTGCGCCTGGTGATCCTCGATCCGCTCGAGCTCGGCTTCGACGCGAATCAGCTCACCGCCCAGCAGTTTGTCGCGGGGGCGCTTCTGCTCGCCGTCGACGGTAACGCAGCCGTCCTTGATCCAGCCCTGGAGACGGGAACGGGAGTAATCGGGAAATAGCTGTGCGATCGCCTGGTCCAGTCGCATGCCGACCAGCTCGTCGGATGCACGCGCCTCAAGTTGAACCTGTTCAGGTTTCTGTTCTGACATCGGGGATATGTTATTCAGCAGGGTGTTTTGGCTTGGGTTCCGGTTGTGTTTAAATAACCGGACTTTTGGATCAACCCGCCCAGTATAACCGAAACCGGCAAGGGAACCTCTCCCATGGACGGACTTGAGTGTCGCTGTAGGCAATCGGGATTTATCAACATGCGTTTTGTCAAAGTCATCGGTATTCTGACCCTGGTTTCCCTGATGTCCGCCTGCTCCATGTTCGGCGGAGACAAGGAGGACGAACCGGATATTCCGGAGCAGCAGCTGTACACCGAGGCGCTGGACGCGCTGGATGCCGGCAACTTCACCCTGGCGGTCGAAAAGCTCCAGCTGCTCGAGGCGCGCTACCCGTTCGGGCGCTTTTCCGAACAGGCCCAGCTCGAACTGATCTACGCCTATTACCGCAACTATGAGCCGGAAGCGGCACGGGCCGCCGCGGACCGCTTTATCCGTCTGCATCCGAATCACGAAAACATCGACTACGCCTACTACCTCAAGGGACTGACCTCGTTCGAAGAGGACCAGTCGCTGGTCGCGCGTTTCTTCCCGATCGACGAAAGCAAGCGCGATCCGGGCGCCGCGCTGGAGTCTTTCGAGAGCTTCTCGACGCTGGTCAGCCGCTACCCCGAAAGCCAGTACGCGCCCGACTCCCTCAAGCGCATGCAGTACCTGAAGAACCGCCTGGCTCAGTACGAGGTCCACGTCGCCAACTACTACATGAAACGTGGCGCCTACGTTGCCGCCGCCAATCGCGCCCGTTACGTGGTCGAAAACCTGCAGGAAACCCCGGCCGTGCCGACCGCCCTGGCAATCATGGCCGACGCCTACACCGAACTCGGCATGACCGAGCTGGCCGCCAACGCCCAGGAAGTCCTGAAAACCAACTTCCCGAATTTCGAATACCGCGCCAGCCGTAAACGCGAGACCACGCTGCTGGAAACCGCGACCTTCGGCCTGTTCGGTGATGAGGACGAGGCACCGGCACCCGAGCGGGCTGAGTAATCCTGTAGGAGAGCCCACTCCGTGGGCGAATGACCGCGGTGCCTGCCCCATTCGCCGCTCCCACGGGTAGTGCCGGATACCCGGTTCCCGTGGGAGCGGCGCCCCGCCGCGAACGGACCTGGGCGGAGCCCGACAGAGCTTCGCCGCGGGGAAGTGCCCGTAAGTTTGGGTACGCGGCTTACGGAAAAACCACCCGTCCATAACACCACAAACAATAAAGGCGCCTTCCGGCGCCTTTATTGTTATGAGCCCTTACCAGGCCGCGATCAGTCGCCCGCCTTCCAGCCGGAGGTAATCGGGTAGCGACGGTCACGTCCGAAGCCGCGCTGAGTGATGCGCACCCCCACAGGGGCCTGACGACGCTTGTACTCGTTGATATCCACCAGCCGGATGACGCGATTCACCACCGACTCTTCGAAGCCTTCGGCGATGATGGAATGGGCGCTGTAGTCACGCTCGATGTAGAGCTCGAGAATCCGGTCCAGTACATCGTAATCCGGCAGGCTGTCCTGGTCCGTCTGGTCCGGCGCCAGTTCCGCTGATGGCGGACGGTCGATGACCCGCTGGGGAATCGCCGGGGACAGGCTGTTGCGGTACTCGGCGATACGATAGACCAGCGTTTTGGGCACGTCCTTCAGCACGTCGAAACCGCCGGCCATATCGCCGTAGAGCGTCGAATAGCCCACGGCCATCTCGCTCTTGTTGCCGGTGGTCAGCACCAGGTAGCCCTTCTTGTTGGAAATGGCCATCAGCAACACGCCGCGGCAGCGCGCCTGCAGGTTTTCTTCGGTGGTGTCCTTCGCCATACCGCTGAACTCGTCGCTCAGCTGCGTCATGAAGGCCTCGAACATCGGCTCGATCGAGATCACGCTGTAGCGCACGCCCAGGGTATTGGCCTCGGCTTCGGCATCCTCGAGGCTCATCGACGAGGTGTAGCGGAACGGCATCATCACCGCTTCAACCCGATCGGCGCCGAGTGCGTCGACCGCCACTGCCAGCGTCACGGCCGAGTCGATGCCGCCGGACAAACCGAGCACGACACCCTTGAAGCCGTTCTTGTTGACGTAGTCCCGCACGCCGAGCACCAGCGCCTCGTAGGTGCTCTGCTCCACCGACGGGAACGGCGTGAAGCCCTCGCCCGGCACGCTGAGACTCTGGTCGTCGTCCTGGTAGTCGACGAGGTAAAAGTCCTCTTCGAAGAAGCGCCCCTGGAAGATATGGGTACCATCGGTGGCGATCACCTTGGAACCGCCGTCGAAAATCAGTTCGTCCTGGCCGCCGACCTGGTTCAGGTACAGGATCGGACAGTTGGCCTGGCGGGCCCGCTCGCTCAAAAGCTGCAGCCGCTGGCGGGATTTGTCGATATGGAACGGCGAGGCATTGAGATTGAGCATCAACCGGGCTTTCTGCTCGGCGACCTGCAGCGCGGGCCCGCTGTGCCAGAGATCCTCGCACACGGTCAGCGCCACCGGCACGCCCTTGAGATCGAACACGCAGGGCTTGTCACCGGCGACGAAGTAGCGCATCTCGTCGAACACCTGATAGTTCGGCAGGCACTGCTTGGCGTACTCGGCGATCACCTCACCGTTGTAGATCACCCCGGCCATGTTGTAGAGCCCGCCGTCACGGTAGCGCGGATATCCCACCACGATGTGGATATCCCGTACCTCGTCACAGATCCGCCTGATCGCCGCTTCGATACGATTGCGAATACTCGGGCGCAGCAGCAGGTCTTCCGGCGGATAGCCGGACAGCGTCAGCTCGGGGAACAGCACCGCATCGGCGCGATGACGGTTGCGGGCCTCCAGGGCAACATCGATCACCCGTTGCGTATTGCCCGGGATATCGCCCACGAGGGTATTGATCTGGGCCATCATGACCCGAATGGAAGTGCTCATTGATGCGTAAAGCTCTTGTCAGTTCTGTACCAACCGGCCAGCCAATCGGTAGGGCTCGGGATCGATGATCGGCGTTCGGTCGAGCAGCAGGTCCGCCATCAGCCGGGTAGAGGCCGGCGCCAGCACAAGGCCATTGCGGAACTGGCCCGCGTTGACGTGCAGCCCGCGATATCCGGGCACCTCGCCGATAAAGGGGATGCCCTCCGGCGAGCCGGGACGCAGCCCCGCCCAGTGATGCTCGACGGGATAATCCGCCAGTTGCGGCAGTATATCGATTGCGGTGCGATAGAGCGAATCCCGCGCCGCTTCCGTGGCCTGCTTGTCGAAGCCGACCCGTTCCAGGGTGCTGCCGACCAGCACCCGGCCATCGTTGCGCGGAATCAGGTAGCGCCCGCCGAGCAGCACGACCCGGTTCACCAGCCCGACCGGCGCCTTGAACAACATCATCTGCCCCTTGACCGGCTCCACCGGCAGCGCAAGGCCGAGTGGCGCCAGCAACTCCGCCGTCCAGGCGCCGGCCGCCAGAATGGTCTGCGCCGCCGTGAAATCGCCTTTGCAGGTACGCACGCCGCGGACCTGTTCGCCCTCCAGCAGCAGCTCGGCGCTGCCGGCCTGCTCGATCAGTTCGATGCGGGAATTCTGCTCCAGACTGCGGCGTAGCGCCTGTCCCAGTCGGGGGTTGCGGATACTCGCCACTTCCGGCATCCAGAGCGAGCGCTCATGCCCCGGGCGCAGATGTGGCTCCTTGCGGTAGAGAAACCCGGCATCGACCTGCTGCATCGGCCGGCGGAAACGGGCGGCCCAGTCCAGCGCTTCGGCTTCGTCGTCGACCGAGACCATGAACATGCCCTTCTGGCGAAGCTCCGGATCGATCCCGGTTTCCTCGAGCAGATCCTGCGCCAGGTGGATATAACTCGACTGCGACCAGGTCGCCAGCTGCGTCACCGGCTCCTTGTAGCGCCAGGGATACAGCGGCGAGACGATCCCGCCGCCCGCCCAGGTCGATTCCCGGGCACAGAGTCCGCGCTCCACCAACGTGACCGAAGCCCCCGACTGCGCCAGTTCCCGCGCCGTGAGCATCCCGATCACGCCACCGCCTACTACTAGAAAGTCCGACATCGCTCTACTTCCGATCGGTGTTGTTTGCGGAGTATTTTGACGGGCTGAGGGGGAAGATGCCATCGGAAGCCCTGTAGGAAACAGGCTCGGTCAGCCCTAACGTGCTTTACTAGTCGCGGCCTCTTCCAGACGTTCGGCCAGCCACATTTTGATAATGGACTGACGGGTAACCCCTATCCGGCTCGCTTCCTTATCAAGCGACTCTATCATCCACGCGGGAAAGTCGACGTTAACTCGCTTCTGGGTCTGGTTGATGCGCTTGGTGGTCGATAAATCGAGATCATCGATGATATCCGCCTCATCGTCATCGAACTTCTTGTCGAACGCTTTAGCTTTCATAAATCGAAACCTCCGCTTTACGCGCTCTCCGGACTGAAATGATACGAATCACTCCAGTACGATAGGTGATAACAGCCGACCAGATTTTGCCCTCGATAGCGCCAACAACCAATGCGCGTGGCTCGTCCGTGGATCTTGCCTGAACCTCGATAAGATCCGGATCATCCCATAGCCGTTGAGCCTCAACAAAGTCGATGCCATGCTTCTTCAGATTGGCCTGACTCTTATTGCTGTCATACTCAAACGAATACATCGGTATAAAAAATATACCTTAATGGCGTCACATACAAGTACCAGAGATCCAACAGGCGGGTCAGTTAGGAAAACATGGGCCAGTCCACAGGAAAGGGCGGCTCGCGCCCGCAACTCCCCCGCTCCACCAGCGTGACCTTGGCCCCCGACTGCGCGAGTTCCCGCGCCGTCAGCATCCCGATCACTCCGCCGCCTACTACCAGAAAATCCGACATAACTCCCCTTTCGATCGGCTTGGATTGCGGAGTATTTTGACGGGTTGGAGGAAAGGATGCCAATTTACCGCTTTACATAGACTACGACTACGCTACCTTCATCATTGGCCGCCAACACCCAATCCCACTGGACGAATGTGTTCGATTAGGCTCCATCGATATAAAATATCAAGGGAAAACCACCCAGATATCAAACCCACTCTGCCCTGCAGCAGCTGAAAACGAATAAGGATTATCTGTCGCTGTCGTGTAATCACCCAATGCCCTATTACCAAATGTCCAATTTGGATCAGAATGACTGAAAGTGACTGTACCTACCCATCCGGGGCTCGTTGGACAAGTCCAAGACCAAGTCCCCCCGCCCCCGCTCGACGGTGGAGGACAGCTGACTCCACCGGCCGAAATGACAATTGAGGCGTAATCGGGCTCCCTCGCCCCATTACAATTCGGACCGGCTAGTTTATAACAGGTAAACGATCCCGATACCGGCCCAGTGCCTGAGACCTCTACAGTAATACCGTCTGACAACTGATTCACGCTGGTGTCGAAAATAGCGTCGGTCGCAAGACTGACATTAACTGCATCCCGATGACCAATCACACCGGTATTAGTTATTAATGAAGCTGCAGAAACGCTAGTCGTCCCACCGCCCACTGCCGAAATCAACCCTCGCTTATAACTACCATAATAGTTCAGAGCCGGATCAACTACAGTTACGACACCTTCGTTTTCAACTGTAGCAACAGGCATATTGGTACTTGACCAATTAGATAGAAGCACTGAATTAATTTCGTAAAATGGCATAAGGCTCAACCAGGCACCTGAAGCCGCTTTTATGTTCTGAATAGCTGTCACAGCGCTAGAGGATAATGGATCTACATATAGAGAGCGAGATAGAAGTTGAACCGTGCTACCCTGTGTAATCGAGCCCATGGCCCCACTCACGAGATCACGCCCTGTCGGTTTAGCCACTGTGACGCTCGTTCCCAAGTCACCAGTGGCCAATAGCTGCTCAAGGTAATTACCAACGTAAGATTTATATATAGCATTACCGCTTGCGCCTGACGCTAAATAATTGTAGGGCATAACGGTAATATCATGCAGCTTCCAGTCTTGCATCAATCGGTAAATACCATCAACGCGTTTAAACCGACAGGTCTCACGGTAAAGGTCATTTACATTAACAGCCTTCGTAAAATTGATTCCATCTGAACTATCGTAATGAAAGTGGTCCCCAGTACTCATATTGAAATATGTTGCCTGCGACGCATCACCGACACCTGGCCAGTACCAGCGATAGCTATTCTCGGTACCGAAGTCGTTATCATGATGATCACGACAACAGCGATCGCAGATATCCGGCTGTTTATCATACGGTGGACTTCTATAGGTAGCACCTATTGTTTTGTTAACCGTACTATATGAATACTCTGTCTCCAACGACTTAGTCGTAGCGTTGTATACCGTTTTCGCGGGTGTAAGACCTGCCCCCGAGCCAGCCAAGTTACATTTACAATTCACAGTCAAAAAATCTTCTGTTACTGCTCGATATTGTGAGTCATAAGTGACAGTCTCAAATTTTACGATATTACTTTCCCCTTTCTGGGACACCTCAGGCAAGGGCTTGCTGGTTTCTTTCTTGGTGCCATCACCCAAATCAATAGCAATAACATCTGGCGCTACGCCGGGCGTGTATTTAACCTGCGGTTTATCACCCCCAAGACCTGCCTTGTCCACAAATTGTGCTAACTGCGGGTTTGCAGCGGCTATAACAGTGGACATTTCGATATTGCTGGCACCATTATCCCAACTCACTGTTAGGGTGACATTCTTAAATTTAGCATTAGTCACCGACGCCGAAGCGACCGCGCCACTGGAAACGACATAGGGCGATACTACCCAGGATAGGTCGAATTTATAATCAGTAGTACCTGCGGTTACGATTTCCGTATCCGTGTCACCATCAATTTCGTCAAAACTTTTCAAACTGCTACTGGTCGTCGGTATAGAGTCGTAGCCACGTAGTTCTTCCAATTTTTTTTCCGCCACCGACGTGGCAAGAGCACGTTTCTGTGCATCTGAAGCAGAAGTCAAGAAAACCCCCTGCAACTGTAAGACAGCAACAATACCAATTACGGCCACTATCAGTGAAACCAACACCTCAATTAAAGTAAACCCAAGTACTTTTTGTACTGCCCGGTACCGAATTGATGATTTCATAAGACGCTCCTATTTGGTATCAGTCCAACTACCGGGGTAACGCGTAAGCTCGTAAAACTTATCACCATTATCTGTTATTCTTTCTAACAAATTCTGAGAATAAACCAATGTATAGTTCCCTGTTGGGCTCGTTACTGTATCAGTGGTAAGAACAACACCATAAACTACAGCACCACCACGAATTTCAAGAGCATTCGTTTCAGAGGATGGCGGATTACTATACTTATCAGAAAAACCGAACGCTATCCCATAAAAAACAGAGTTCGCACTAATCGTTAAGTCACCATGAACAAACAGTATAAAGGGCGAGTTATAACTACCCACTTCCACACCTGCAGGTAGTGCACAGTCCCCCTCAACCCAGATTAGCGGTAATGTTTGAGCCACACCAGCACTGTAAAACTGATCGCCCGTAGTAGGCCCAAAACCAGAGCAAAGGTTACCGCCCCCTGTAAGTCTAACCTTTACAATAGCATCAAGAAACTCATACCAGTCGTCTTTACCATTTTCATCCGGATTAGGTGAATTATCCCCACCATCTCGAGGATCCACTCCGAATAAGTTTTTGAATACATCCGGTATACCTGATGTATTCACAACTATATCAGGACACTCATCCGCATCAGTTACATCACCCGCATTACATATTTTGTTTATCGCCTGCGAGCATTTACAAGTATGGCACAACACGAACCCGTCACTTTGTGGAGACTTTACCTTGCTAGCGTTTTGATCTTCATAAAGCCACTCATCGACATTACAGGTTTGCCAACTAGCACTCCCCTGCTTCGTGCCGTCTTCAACCCATCCTGATACAGGAACGCCCGCTCCCCCACCATTAGGGTTCGTGACAATGGAAAGAGACCCTGTGGGAGGAAAATTACCGTTAGCCATCAGTGGTGGCAATTCACCGACGTCAATAGTCGGCACCCTCGAGAACCTCTCTTCAACTCGCGCAAGTCCTGTCGTATCTATAGATTCACCCTGCGCTTGAATTAACACCGCACCTGACGTTACCGTCGCAGAAACTGAAACGCTCGCGCCTGGTCCGCCATAGGGAATTTCCAAGCTTTCGCCTGCCCAACTAGCATCATCAAGATAACGCATGGCCCCGTAATCCAACCCACCCTGCGCTACTTGAAGAGCCTCCTTTGCCCTATTGGTGTTTGCCGCGGTTTTTAGTTCAAACATCCCAATCTTTGCACTAACCGCCGCAATCACTGTCAATAGCGCAAGAATGATCACCGTAACAAAAAGCGTTGCCGCCCCGGCCTGACGATTATTCATAAGTGCATCCCACTCCTTTCGGAGAGCCCTGCGGCCACTAAAGATCATTGCGAACCCTCACTTGATCCGTAATCCGAGTTTTGATCCTCGAATCTGAGCGCGACTCGGCTTCCAAAGTAATAGTTAAATTTCGTACCGTCGCGACAGCAAAGGAGGCAGGACTTGGATCCGGCGTGAAGGAAAGATTCGTCACCCGTACAGTTTGCTCATCGGTTAAGTTACTCCAACTTCCCATATTGCAATGGGCTGGAGCTACAAAAGTGTCCGTCCACAACCCTTCGACCGCCTCATCATTCGTATCGAGTCGATACCCTATCAACCGAGTCGCCACACTTGCACCTGCACTGTCGGAGTCGTAGCCCAAGATAACACACTGCCCGCTGGCCCCGGCGACAGCGCTATTCAGATAATTCCCAGCCCCTGCAGCGGCATAGACCGCCACAGGAGCTCCTGCATCAGTTATCGATGCATAGGGATTGCTGGCTGCTGCCCCTCCAGAATTCCAGAAACCCGAGCGACGCAAGTCACGGACCATCAGATCCATTACCGTACGCAATTCCTGGTTGAGCCGAATAGTCGTAATTGCCTGACGGGTACTTCCGACGGTACTACTAAACATGCCGATAACTATGGCCGATACAAGCAAGCCCAGAACCATCGCTATCATTAACTCTACAAGCGATACGCCACGCTGACGGTTTAGCATGACTCGTACCCCGCGTAACCGGTTGATGAGCAGAGACGAACCCGTCCGACGAAGTAGGTTTTTACTTGGACTTCCTGAAAGGCATCATCCCCCGTGAAGCGAATGTTGCCACTTGGTGAGAGAGTGCCACGAGTCGGATCAAAAGTTACCGCACCACCAGCAAGACTGGTCGCCATGGTCACTCCGGGAAAACGATCAGCCGTCACAACATATTCCTGACCATTAATCGTACAATTTGCCGCACTGGCAGTACTGCAGTCACAATCGCTAAAGGGGGCTGTATCAGTCAGCCCATAACACCATTCGGCCGTATCGAAATTCACCGAAACTTCCGTATTACGCTTGATCGCTTCGGCCCGAGCGAACTGTAGGTCGGCATACAAGGCCTGCGCAGCACCGGTGACACGGTGGCGCTCGAAAACGGAGTTGAAAGAGGGGATGCCAATAGTGACGAACACCGCCAGCACGACAAGCGCGACGAGCAGTTCGATCAGCGTTACACCGGCCTGGCGCCTGAGCTGTCCAGCACGCCGTCCTGAAAAATCACGCGCCATAGCCTTATCAATTCCTTCTGCTAGAGTGTTAGCATACTGCAACAGTAAGGATAGCAACTTGAGGGAACTATAGTGAACTCTTCCGCTCGCGGTTTTACATTGATTGAGCTGATGATCGTTGTTGTGGTGATAGCCATCATTGCCATGTTTGCCTATCCGGCATATCTGGACTACGTACGGAAGGGACGTCGGGCCGATGCAATTTCCTATTTACTAGCTATACAGATCGCCCAGGAGCGCTATCGTGCCTACAACAACCAATATGCGGCGAACATAGCAACACTTGAGGCGGCAAAGGTACTGTCCCCAAGCTCCAACAAGTTCTACGATTTCAGCATTTCATCAGTTGCAAGTTCGACTTACCAGCTTTTGGCGGAGCCGAAAACTGACTCCGACCAACAGAAAGACACTGGTTGTCTTAACCTGACTCTTGATCAGAGTGACATCAAGGCACCAGCATCCTGCTGGAAGCGTTAACCTACGGTTACGGTAGTTGTTCGCGGCGAGGGAAGTGCCCTTTGGGTACGCCGCTTCTCTAAAGCGGCACTCAATGTCAACCACCAAGCTGGTTTTTTCGTTGATTGGCTGCCACTGAGTTTCAGGCTTCTATACGGGGTCGCATAAGGCGCC
>JABXIM010000072.1 GCA_013373085.1 Oceanospirillaceae bacterium
CGAATGGCCCGGCTCGCCCTACGAACGCTCGGACTGGTCGCGGATCGAAAGCTTTGCCGACATCGTGCACAAGGCCGGCTACGCCAGCCCGATCCGCACGCCGCGCGGCGAAGACATCATGGCCGCCTGCGGTCAGCTGAAGTCCGCGACCGAGCGCGCGCGCAAGTCCCGCAAGGAAATCGCGGCCGAGGCCGGTCTGTCCTGATCCGGCCCCTCTCAGGGTAATCTGGAACAATTTTCCCGGTCCTTCGTTGCCTTTCTGAGCAACGAGGGACCGATGGATCAGCAATTTACCCCGCTTCCGCGCGAGACCGACGCCGAGGGCAACCCCCGGCTGACGGGCGTGGAGATTGAATTTTCCGGCCTTGAGGCTGCGGATGTGGCCAGGCTGGCCGTGGACTGTCTGGGCGGCGCGGCCGCGCAGACCGATGACCATGCCTGGCAGGTGACGGACACGTCTATCGGCAAGCTGGATATCTACCTTGATACGGCGCTGCGCCATGCCAACAGCTCTCCGGCGAAACGGATCGGGCTGGACATCGGCAAAGAGGTGATCCCGGTCGAAGTGGTCAGCGAACCGCTTGACATAAAGGGCCTTTCCGCGCTCGACGATCTGCGTGCCGCTCTGCGCGATGCGGGGGCAGAGGGCACGCGCTCGGGTCTTGTCTACGGCTTTGGCGTCCATCTGAACCCGTCGATTGCCGGACGCGATGCCAAGGGGATCACCTATCCTTTGCTCGCTTATGCGCTGATCGAAAGCTGGATGCGCGACAGCCATCCCATCGACTTCAGCCGCCGCGTCCTGCCCTTCACCGACCCCTATCCGACAAGACTGGTCGAGGCCCTCTGCGAGGCCGGGTTTGTCACCCCAGAGGCGGCGATGGACATCTATCTTGAGACGACGTCCAGCCGGAACTACGGCCTGGATATGCTGCCGATCTTCGCCTGGATGGATCAGGACAGGGTGACGAAGGCCATTGGCGATGACGCGGTGTCCGCGCGACCGGCGTTCCATTTCCGCCTGCCCGACTGCCGCATTGACGAACCGGGCTGGAGCCTGCGGCACGAATGGGCCCGCTGGCGTCTGGTCGAACAGGTGGCGGCGGACGAAGGGCTGCTGGCCCGGCTGATGCGCGAATGGCAGGAGATGCACGGATCGGTGGTGCTGCGCCGCGCGCCCTGGGCAGAACGCAGCGGCGAGATGCTGGAAGAGGCCGGGCTGATCGACGCACGGGACGCCGCATGACCCGCCCCGCGATCGGAGTAACAACCTCGGCCCGCTCGGGCTGGCGCATCTTTCCGCTGGTCGCGTTGAACATCTGGCTCGCGGGCGGAAAGGCCCGGCGCTGGGGCGCTGGGCGTCCGGCGGATGTCGCGGCGGTCGATGGCATCATCATCGGCGGTGGCGACGACATCTCGCCGGATCTCTACGGCGGAGACCTCGTCGCCTCGGCCCGGCTGGACCCGGAGCGCGACGCGCTGGAACGGCGGCTGGTGGATGAGGCGATGACCCAGCACAAGCCCGTTCTGGGGATTTGCCGCGGCTCGCAGATGCTCAACATCGCATTGGGCGGCACGCTGGATCAGGATGCCTATGCGACCTATTCCGACAGCCGGTTCGTCAAGACCATCCTGCCGCGCAAGACGGTGCAGGTGCTGCCCGACACGCGGCTGATCGGCATCGCGGGGCCCGAAGAGATGAAGGTGAACGCCCTGCACACGCAGGCGGTGGATCAGCTGGGCGAGGGGCTGCGCGTCGCGGCCCGCGACACCGGCGGCATGATCCAAGCAATTGAAAGGCTGCGCGATCCCTTCGCCCTGGGTGTGCAATGGCACCCAGAGCATCTGATCTATGCGCATCGGCAAAGGGCAATCTTCCGTGCCCTTGTCGCCGCGGCGCGGGCCGGGATGCATTCCGAAGATCAGGTCGAGGCCGCCACGCAGTCGGCGGCCTGAGAGGGCCCGTCAGGCGGCAGCACCGCCCGACGTACACCGGTTTACTGGCAGCGGCTCTGCGCTTCGGTCACCGCAGCGGTATAACCGCTGAGCGAGAAGGTGTCCTTCGTCGTGGTGCCGCGCGACGAACGGCCCGTGGCGATGGCATCGGCCCCCGCCTTCATGGCGGCAACAATCCGCGCATCGGCGCTCTTGTTCTCGGGCCAGGCCCATTCGCCCTGCGTGATCAGTTCAAATTCCGTGCCATCCACGTTCAGCGTCACCGTGGAGCCGGGTGCGAAGGGATAGCCGCCGGTGAAGGTCACCTGCGCATCCACACCCGCACCGGGGCGGAAGAATGTCATCAACAACATCTGCGACCGCGTCACGGTCACGACACGGCCATCCTTGGTGTTGACCGTTTCTTTTGGCGCGGCGACCGCCCAGCATTCCTTGGGGTCGGCGTCCTCATAGACCGCCCAATCCCCTTGTTCACTCACGATATTTTCGCTGACCTGCTGTGCGGACGCGACATCTGCGCTCATGCCAATCGTTCCGAACACGGCAGCCGCGGTCAGTCCCAGCACTTTACGGGAAATCATATATCCAGCCTCCAAGCCGTCCTTGCCTCTGTCCTGCTCATCATGCCTTTGCGGCTCTCTTTCAGAGCTAGTGGTTTTGATATTTGCAACATTAGTCCCAAAATGGCCAATGACGAAAGAGCGATTGGCGGGAATTTTGACGACAGTCCCGCCGGAAGCGCTCAATTGGTGCTTGTCAGTCCTTCCGGCTGTCCGACAACGACAAAGCGCAGATCGTCGGGTCGCAGATAGCGGCGCGCCACGTCATTGATCTGGTCAAGCGTCACCGCATTGATCCGGTCATTCCGCGTGGCCGGATAATCCAGCGGCATCCCCTGGATCTGCATCCCCGTGATGATATTGGCGATCGGCCCGTTGCCGTCAAACCGCAGCGGATAGGCCCCGGTGAGGTATTTCTTGGCGGCGATCAGTTCCTCTTCGGTGACGCCGTTTTCCGAAATATCCGCCCATTGATCCTGGATCACCTCGATGGCCTCGGCCACGCGGTCATTGGCGGATTGCACCTGGCCCATCCACAGATCGGTGTGATCCTTGTCGACGAGGAAGCTGTAGACCCCATAGGTCAGCCCGCGCTTTTCACGGACCTCTTTCATCAGGCGGCTTTCAAAGCCACCCCCGCCGAGGATCGTGTTCAGGATGAAGGCCGGGAAGAAGTCGTCGCTGGTCCGTTCCACACCCGAATGACCAAAAAGGGCAACCGACTGCGGCGTGTCATAGGGAATGACCGTCACGCCACCGGTTAGGGCCGGTTCGATATCCTCGGGCATGGCGGCGCCGGTTTCGGGCAGATCGCCCAGCAGGTCGTCCAGCAGGGCCGAAAGCTCTTCCGGCGTGATATCTCCGACCGCGCCGATATAGATCCGGTCGCGGGTCATCGTATCGGCATGGGCGGCCAATATATCGTCGCGGGTCAGCGCCGTGACGCTGTCGATGGTGCCGTTGGGATCAGAGCCATAGGGGTGATCGCCAAAGGCCTGCGTCTCGAACGCGCGCCCGGCCATGTCGTTGGGGTTCTTCTCATCCGAGCGGATGATCGACACCACCTGTCCACGCACGCGGTCGATGGCGTCCTGGTCGAAGCGCGGGTTGATCAGCGACTCGCGCAGCAGGGCCACGGCCTTGTCGCGGTTTTCGGTCAGAAACCGGGCCGAGACGCTGAGCGTGTCGTCGTTCACGTCATAGCTGAACGAGGTCGCCAGCATTTCCTTGGCGCGGGTGAAGGCCAGCGCGTCCATATCGCCGGCCCCTTCCTCAAGCGTGGCGGTCATCAGGTTGATCGCACCGCGCTTGCCCTCGCGATCCAGAGAAGAGCCGCCGCGAAACCAGATTTCCAGCGCGGTGAAGGGGATCGAATGCTCTTCGACCAGCCAGGCGTTCAGGCCGCCCGGGGTTTTGACCTCCTGGATCTCGACCTCGGCCCGCAGGGGCAGGGCGGTGGCCAGGGTCAGGATCAGCGGCAGGATGAAGCGGATCATTGGCTTACCTCATTGGCGGCGGGCTGGGGCAGTGTCGCGGGGGCGGCGCCGGCGCCGGCGACGCCATGGGCCTGGCGGTGCAGTCCTTCTACCTCAATGGCGGTGGTGCTGCCTATATCTGCCGGCTGGCGGGGGAAGGCTCGGAAGCAGCCAGCACCGCTATCAACGGCGAAGGCGGTGCAGGCGGCGGTTCTCTCGCGGATGCCGGCCTCGTTATCAGTGCCAGCAATGTCGGCGACTGGGGCAATGACATCTACGTGCAGATCATCAAGCCGGATGCGGATGCAGAACTGTTCGACCTGGTGGCCGGGCATCGCGAGGACGGCGAACTGGTGGTCGACGAAGCGTTCAGCAACCTGTCGATGAATGCCGATTCGACCGATTACGCGCTGACGCGGGTCAACAGCGAATCCACACTCCTCACCCTGGCGCTGGGATCTGCGGTGGAGGCCAATTACCAGGCTGCCAGCCTGGTGGGAGGGGCACTGCCGGATCCGAACCCCTTTGCTGCGGCAACCGGCAATCCGATGCTGATGAACCTGGCCATCAACGGGCTGCAAACCGAGCAGATCTCAGTAACGGTAACGCCCGGAGACGATCCCGGCGATGTCGCCAGCGCCCTTGAAGACGCAATCCAGGCCCTGGGGCCGCAGGATACCTACCAGACCTTCAGCGTCAGCTGGAGCGGCGCAGCCGACCGCTTCACCCTCACCGCAGCCGAAGACGACAGTCTGGCGTCGGTGGAGGTGTTCGGTGGCGATCTTGCCGAACTGCTTCGCCTCACGTCCGAGGATACCGCCAGCATTACCGGGGCGGCGGTCGCTCCGGCCGATCTTCCTTTCGCGACCAGCGTCACCGCTCTCGGCGTCACCAACCTCGCGCTCAGCGTCGATGGCCACGACGTCTCGCTTTCGCTGGATACAGCCGAACTGAACCTGACCAGCAATAACGATACCGCAGGCGCCGCCATCGCACTCGCTATTCAGAATGCGGTGCGGGCTGAAGCCAGTGGCCGCGAATCGCTGGCAGGCTTTTCCGCGAGTTATGACGCCGGCGCAACCCAATTCAGCTTTAGCTCGGGCTCATCGGCGGTCAGGGTTTCGGGCATTCAGGTGACCGATGGCGACCTCGCCAACATCCTCGGTATGAACGCCGCCGACAACCCGGTCGCCACGCCGGGACGCCAGCGCGAACTGGGCACCAGCCGCGTGATCCCCGTCGAAAGCCTCGGCCTGCTGGAACAGGGAGTGCAGCTCATCGACGGTGTCGCCAACACCCCGAGCGCCGCGGAATACAATGCCTTCTATGCCAATGTCCTGCGCAAGGTCAGGGATGTCAGCATTATCGTGCTGCCGGGCAATTCCTGGCCGCAGAGCGGTACCAACCCGATCATTACCGAAACCCTGGCGCACTGCGAAAACATGCGCAATCGCATGCTGATCCTGGACCCGCCCCCGGGACTGGAGCTGGACCAGGCCACCAAGGTCAAATCGCTGGGTCTGCCCACGTCGACCTACACCGTTTTCTATTACCCCTGGGTCAGCGTCGCCAACCCGTCCTACGACGCGGACCGCAACCCTACCGCGCCCAAGACGGTCGCCATTGCGCCCTCGTCGCTCGCTGCCGGACAGTGGGCCCGGACCGATGCCCGTCGCGGCGTCTGGAAGGCGCCTGCCGGTGTCGAGACTCAACTGAACGGCGTGGCGGCATTGCAGTTCGCCGCTGAAGACCTGGAGCAGGATCAGCTCAACCCCCTCGGCGTGAATGTCATTCGTCGCCTGCCGGGATACAGCTCGGTAATCTGGGGCAGTCGCACCCTGGCGACCAAGGCATCACCGGAATGGCGTTATGTGCCGGTGCGCCGAACCGCGATCTTTATCGAGCAGAGTATCTACAACGGTATCCAGTGGGCGGTGTTCGAACCCAATGACGAGCCGCTGTGGGGCGCCCTGCGAGGCAACATCAGCTCCTTCATGAACGGTCTCTTCCGCGCCGGCGCTTTCCAGGGCGCTACCGCCGACCAGGCCTATTTCGTGCGCTGCAAACTCGGCGACACCATGACTCAGGGCGATATCGATCGCGGCCAGGTCATCGTGCAGGTCGGCTTTGCCCCTCTGAAACCCGCCGAGTTCGTCATCATCCGCATCCAGCAGAAAGTTGGCGAACAATCCTGACTGAGCGAGGAGAGAATTCATGGCCGCACCGATTTTTCCCGTCAACACCCATCGCTACGACCCCTATCGCACCTTCATGTTTCAGGTGGTGATCGATGGCCAGGTCGTCGCGGGACTGCGCAAGATGAGCGTTCTGAAAAAGACCACCGAAGCGGTCAAATGGCGCTCGGCCGGCGACCCCGCCCACGAAAGGGTGATGCCCGGCGGCACCAGTTACGAACCCGTCACCCTCGAACAGGGGCTGACCCACGATCCGGTTTTCGAGAACTGGGCCAACCTGGTCAACAACATCAAGGGCAACGCCGCCATGTCCCTGCTCAACTACCGCAAGGACATTACGCTCAACGTGCTCAACCTGCAGGGCACCCCTGTCATCAGCTACATGCTGCACCGCGCCTGGGTATCGGAATACCAGGCGCTGCCGGAATTCGACGCCGGCACCATGAATGCGGTGGGTATCCAGACCATCGTCCTGCAGCATGAGGGCTGGGAACGGGATCTGGCGATCACTGAACCGACGGAAAGCTGATGATGCCTCGATCCTTGCCAGGTGGCCTGGTCATCAACGGCGAACTGCGGCGGGACTATCGATTCAAGCCCCTTTGCGGCGAGCAGGAACTGTCGCTGGCGGAAGCGGCCGAGGACGATGGCTGTACCGCGGACAAGGTGACGGCGGTGCTCACCTTCGCCCTGGACACCCTGGCCGGCCGGGTGCCGGACTCACTGCTCGTCGAAACGCTGGTGGTGGGCGATCGCCAGTTCCTGATGCGTCAGCTGAGCGCCCTGCTGGACGACAGTCCGCGCTGGCTCACAGCGCGCTGCCACAGCTGCGATGCGCTTTTCGATCTGAGCTACCGGCCTTCCACCCTGCCGGTCAAAACCGCCGGGGACGGTTACCCCGAAACGTCCGTAAAGATCGGCGATGCCGGTTACCGGCTCAGGCTGCCCACGGGTGCCGATCAGGCAAACCTGGATCTAAGCCTCTCCCCGGAAGAGCAGCAACGGCAGCTGCTGGCCGGGCTGCTGCGGCCCGCCCCCGACATGGCGACACTGTCACGACAGGATATCGAACAGCTGGACCAGACCCTGGAAACCATGGCGCCGGAAGTCGCCCTTCGGCTCTTGGCACCCTGCCCCCAGTGCCAGGCGGACAATACTGTCGACGTCGACCCGTACCAGAGCCTCGACACCTCGCCCGACAACCTGCTCGCCGAGATCCATCTGCTGGCCTGCACCTATCACTGGTCGCAACGCGAAATTCTGGACCTGCCGAGGCGGCGGCGCCATCACTACCTGCAACTGATCGAAGGCAAACGAGGAACCCATGGCATGGAGGCCGGGCACTGATGGGCTACCTGGCGGAGATTGTGGCAGATGCCCGGGACCGGCGCCGCGCCGGGCTTGACCCGATGCACTTTGACGAAGCTGTCGAACTGACCGTGCCAGGTGAAAGCGGCAAAACCGATTTGGGCAAAGAGGCCGGTAACGCCGTTGCGCATTCGGCAGCCCCGCAGGAAGACGCGGCGGCCATCGAGCCCGATGACGGCGAGCCCATGCGCTCCGAAGTTCAGCCCGGTCGCAGACACATCGCTGCAGCAAAACCCGCGCAGTACGCCGCCAAGTCCGACGCAACGGCCACCACGCCACCTTCCCTGCACGAGCACCTGCTGCGATTGAGTCAGCAGACTCTGCTGGAAAGATCCGAACGAATCCTGATGCAACAGCAAAAACCGGGCGAGCCGGCCAGGGCTGATACCAGCGACAGCCCCGGCCCGGCCCGGCCACCCGAAGCCACTTCCCACAGGCCCGATCCGCAAGCTTCGCGCGCGGCCGAAGCCGCTGCCGGCAAGCGCGCGGAGGTATCGGTTAAAGCCACGGCACAGCCTGTGCCTGAACAGGGTATCTCTCACCAGCGGTCCGTCAGTTACAGGGAAATCCGGGAATCAAGGCAACAGAACAGCCCCATGCCGCGGGACGATCGTGAGCCGCTACAACGACCGCTTACCGCTCCGGTAGCCCAACAGAGCGTCATGGAGCGGCCGCTGCCGCCCCCGGTTTCGACAGCGGCGCCACGGGAGCGCGAGCCGGAAATGCCGCCCCGTCGAAGCCCGTCGCCCCGAAGCTCCGCGCCACAGCTCAGGATCGAACAGATCAACGTGGTGGTGGAATCGACGAGGCCCGACAAGGAGCGAAAAAGCGGGCTTGAGCGAGACAGTGATCCCGGCAGCCGCTACTTTCTCAGGAGCCTGTGATGCCCCAAGCGTCATCGTTATCAATCGTCTGCCGCGAGGTCGAGAGCTTCGTACGCAACGGTCTCAACGCCGGCGGCAACTCGGTCACCGTCAGCATGGGGGCACCGGCGGATTTGCCAGTGGCGCCGGGACACCGCGTCAACCTGTTCTTCTATCGCTTCGAGCCCGGCGGATTCGAGGCCGGGTTGCGGCCGGGTGAGCCCTGGCACATCCGGCTTTTTTGCCTCATCACCTCCTTCGCCGTCGACGAAGACCCGATTGCCAGTGGCGAGAACGACCTGCGCATCCTCGGCCACATCATGCAACTGTTTCGCCAGACGCCGGTGCTGCAGCCGGTCTCCGTGGACGGCGAGGAGATTCGGCTGCAGGTGATCTTCAGCCCGGTGACCGACGAGCAGATCAACCAGGTCTGGTCCACCCAGGGCGACACCACCTACCGTCCCTCGCTGATCTACGAAATGGCTCTGGCGGTGGTGACGCCGCTGGTTCCCGCCGCCGAGCCGCCACGGGTCGCCGCCATCGGCCAGGAAGCCCTGGCCGACATCAGCGCCCGCCACGCCGTTTTTTCCGGCATCGTGGAGCGTCCGGTCGTGCGTCCGGTACGCATCGATGTCACCAATCCCCAGTGGCAACCGGCGCTGTGCTGGATACTCGACGATGTCTGCGCCTATACGCTGAGCTTCGACGTCGACAGCGCCGAATTCGCCGCGTTCACGCCCCGGATCTGGCTGGCCGGGGTACCGGGTGAGCCGGTGCAGCTGAACTGGAAAGTCTGGGACGGCTCGCAGTGGAGCGACAACGGTGCCCCGATAGCAGCCTCGCCCAGTCACGACGCCATTACCCCGGATGCCATTCCGGCCCCGCAGCCCGGCACCTTCCCGCTGCAGGTTGCGCTGCCGTTCGCGCTAGCGCCCGATCAGGACGCGGCCCAGGGTCTGCTGACGGCGAGCCGGGAGGTGACGCCGTTTCCCGGCGCGGCGCCCATCCGGCTGGAAAGTAATCCGCTACTGATCAACCTGTACCGGAGCAGCTGATGAACAGTCCGACACCGCAGCAAGCCGTGGAGAGCACCCCGACGCTGGATGCAGAATGGCTGCGCCTGGAAGTGCTGGGACGCTGCCTGCTCGATTCACGCGCCGGCCGGGATCCCGACAGCGATACCCTGGAACGGCTGCAACGCCTGCAGGCGGAAGTCATCCAGCTGCGCAACGGCGCCTTCAGCCCCTGGCGCCGATTGCTGCGCACCCACGCGCCACCGCTGGCGATGGATTTGCTGGCCTGCGTCATCGGTCCCCAGGCCCACCCGCCACTGGCCTGGATCTACCGCGACCTCAATGGCGGCCAGCACCATCATGCCAGCGCCGTACTGATCCATGCCCTGCTGGCGCTGGAGGTGGACGAGAACGAAAGGCTCCACTACCTGATCTGGAACCTCGCCAGCGGTCAGGACCGGCTGCTCGATGTCAGCGCCGAGGACGTCACCGCCGCCATTCGCGCCGAGCCCGGTGCCGTATCCCGGCTGCTGCAAAGACCCGAAGTCTCGTCGATTCCAGGCGCTACCCGCGTCGGCGGCGAAGCACGATTCGACGAACTGGTGCTGCCGCCCGACCGCATCGGCCTGCTGCGCGAGTTTTCCTATCACTTCAAGTACCGCGAGAAAGTCGTCGATGCCTGGGGCGCGCGCAGCTCGGGCGGCCCGGTAGCGCTGTTCAGCGGCGCCTCCGGCACCGGCAAGACCTTCTCGGCGCGGGTACTGGCGAACGAGCTGGGCTGGCCCCTGTATCGCGTCGATCTGGCAAGTCTGGTGAGCAAATATATCGGTGAAACGGAAAAAAACCTGTCGCGCCTTTTCGATGCCGCCCACCAGCGGCCGGTGGTGCTGCTGTTCGATGAAGTGGATGCCCTGATGGGCAAGCGCGGCGAAATCAAGGATGCCCGGGACCGCTACGCCAACATGGAGGTCAGCTACCTGCTGACGCGGATGGAAGCTCATGAGGGTCCCTGTATTCTCACCACCAACCTCCGCTCGCAGCTGGACCAGGCGTTCCTGCGTCGCCTGCACCTGGTGGTGGAGTTCCCCAAACCCCAGGCAGCGGAGCGTGCCCGGCTGTGGCGGGTACTGTTGCCGCCGCGCGCACCGCTGGCCGAGGACGTCGATCTAGAACAGCTGGCGCAGGCGGTCAACCTCACCGGCGGACAGATCCGCAACGCCGCGCTCTATGCCGCCTACCTCGCCGCCGCCGACGACAGTGCCATTCAACTGGGTCATATCGCCACCGCCGTGTGGCGGGAGCTGTCCAAGGAGCGGACGCGGCTGCAACCGGGTGACCTGGGACAGCTCGCCGCGTACCTGCCGGAACAACTGATCGCGGAGGCCACCGGATGATCGATGTCAGCATTGGGCGCATGGAACTGCGTCTGCCACCCGTTTTCCAGGACCGCGCCCGCGCCATCGCCCGCGAGGTCGGGGCCGGCCTGCGCCTGCAGCTACTCGGCGACCCGGCGTTCGGGCAGCAGGCGAAATCCCTGAAGCGGCTCGAAGTACCGCCCCTCGAACTGGACCCGGCCCTCTCCGACAGGCGCCTCGGTCTGCAGATCGCGGCGGCTATCTGTCAGCAATTGCGCGACGGCGCTGCACAGGAGAACTAGCACCATGGCTGTCAACCTTAGCCACGGCTTTCTGATGGAGTACGGCTTCAACCTGCCGCCTCTGGTGCTGTACTTCGAGTTCAACCCCCAGACCATTACACGTACCCGCACCGTCAACATCACCACCGGCAATGCTCCGGGCACGAAGGGAGGCTATGGCTTCACCACACCGCTGGACACCCCCCGCGTAGCTCAGGGCGTTTCCGTCGAGCCGGAGAAGTTCGACCTCACGATTTTGCTCGATGCCACCGACCGCATGGCGGACCCGAATGCCATCGGGCATGGCAACGCGATCACCCTCGGTATCGAACCGGAACTGGATACCCTGCGCAGCATGGTGGAACCCAAGTCCCAGGGACCGGGCGGCTTCACCACCCTGGCAGCCCTCGGCCTCGGCGGCGCCCGGGCCTTCCAGCGCGATACCCACCCGTCGGTGTTGCTGCTGATCTGGGGCACGCACATTCTGCCGGTATTCCTCACCAGCGTGCAGGTCGAGGAAACCGCCCATTTGCCCACGCTGCAACCCTATCGCGCCAATGTCACCCTGAGTTTCCAGGTGATCGAGGGCGACAACCCGTTCTACAAGGTGGAGCAGATCCGTCAGGCCGTCGGTGCGGCGCTGAACGTCGTGCCCACCCTTGCGACTGCGGTGATATGAATCATGTTGAGCAAGAAATCCCGTTACCGGAACACCGCGCGCTTCACTGACCCGGACATTTTCCCGGGGCTGCAGACCCGCGCCATCGGCGAAGCCAGCGGCGTCATCGAACACGAAGTGGTGGAAGGCGACCGGCTGGACCGGCTGGCGCAGCACTATTACAAGGACTGCCGCCTGTGGTGGCGCATCGTCGACGCCAATCCCGAATTCACCTTTGCCCGCGCGGTACTGGATGACGCCATGGTGGGCCAGGTAATCCTGATTCCGAGGTCGAGGGAGTAATCATGTCGATCATAGACCTGCTGGGCGGCGAGACCCTCGGGCCGGCGGAGTGCCGGGTGCTGATCGACGGTGCCGAGATCGACGACCTGTACCCGGCCCTGGCGCTGGTGGAGGTGGATGCCGACCGCGGCAACTGGACCACGGCGAAGCTGGAGTTCGATACCCGGCGCATCGAGGACGGCAACTGGACCGTGGCCGACGACGAGCGCATCAAGCCCTGGCGCCGGATCGATATCAGGGCGGTGTTCGGTGACCAGGAACAATACCTGATGAGCGGTTACGTCCGGCAGGTGAAGCTCGAATGCCCCGAAGACCAGGGTGCCGCGAAGCTCAGCGTCGAATGCCAGGACGCCTCGCTGCTGATGGACCGCACCCACATCAACCAGGTGTGGGCAGAGGACGACGCCACCACCGATGACGCCCGGATCGCCGACACCATCGCCCGGCGCAGCGACCAGGACATTCGTTACGAAGGTCCGGTGTTCCCGATCCAGAACGTCAACCAAAACGCCACCGATCTGCGCTTCCTCAAGCAGCGCGCCGACGCCAACGGCAACGAAATGATCTTCCTCGAGGACGGCCTCTACATTGGCCCGATGCGCCTCGATCTGGATCCCCAGCCAGCGGTGCTGGTCTATGCCGGTACCGATACCAACTGCATCAGCTTTTCGGTCGACGACGACGGCCACCAACCCGATCAGGTGCAGTACCAGTTGGCGGCGGAAACCGGCACCCAGGCCGAGGTGGAAACCGTCGAGCCCGACAGCACCCTGCTGGGCACTCGCCCGGCCACCAGCGATGCCCCGGGCGATTTCACCTGGCAGGTGCCGCGCGCCGGGCGTGTTTCGGACGAACAGGCTCGCGTCAGCGCCCAGGCCGCCGCCAATCGGGCGGCCATGCGCATCAAGGGCTCCGGCGAACTGGACGGCAGCCGCTATGCCAATGTGCTGCGCATTGGCGAGCCGGTGCTCGTCGACGGCGCCGGAGAACGCTACGGTGGCCGCTGGTACGTTGACGCCTGTACTCACCGCTTCGACAGCAGCGGCTACAAGGTCAGCTTCAAATTGCTGCGCAACGGCTATGGCGACGACCAGTCGGCGGCGGCCAATCCACTGGCGGAGGTGGTGTGATGGACGACGTACTAAAGCGACTCGCGACCGAGGCACAGCAACGGGTATTCGGCAAACACCGGGGCCAGGTGGTGGACAACCAGGATCCGGAACACCGCGGCCGCCTGAAGCTGCAGGTGCCGTCCGTGCTCGGCGACCAGACCACCAACTGGGCCCTGCCCTGCATGCCCTTTGGCGGCGTCGATGGCCAGGGTTGCTACACCATCCCCGAAATCGACGCCCAGGTCTGGGTCGAGTTCGAGGCCGGCAATATCGATCAGCCCATCTGGGTCGGCACCTTCTGGCAACCGGACACCAGTGCCGGCGACGCCCCGCCCGAGAAGCGGCGCTTCGCCACCCCCTCCGGCCATGTCATGGAGTTCGACGATACTGACGGCGATGAAACCTTCCGCCTTACCCATCCGGCCGGTACCGAGCTGACCGTCTCGCCCCAGGGCAGCGTCAACTGGACCGACGCCAGCGGCGCCGTGCTACAGCTGGATGCCGAGAACAACAAGGTGGAACTGACCGACGCCTCTGGTAACCGGATCACCATGGACAGCAGCGGCACGGTGATTCAAGACAGCAACGGCAACAGCACCGAGATGACGGCCGCCGGCATCACCATCAAGGGCACCGTCATCAAGATCGAGGGGCAGCAGGTGGCGATCGGCGGCAGCGGCGGCGAGGCCCTGATCAAGGCCCAGACCTTTCTCTCGCTGTTCAACTCCCACACCCACGCCTGCACCGCGCCGGGATCGCCGTCGGGGCCGCCGATTCCGCCCCTCACACCCGCCGTCATGACCCTGAAGACCACAGCATCATGAGCACGCAACTGAACAAACACGACTTCCTGCGCTTTCCGCTCAAGATTACCGCCGGCGGCGGCGTCACCAGCGACCGTCGCCAGCACGTGCGGGAACAGATCGAGCAGATACTGTTCACCAATCCCGGCGAGCGCTGGTTCCGCCCCGAGTTCGGTATCGGCGTGCGGGCGCTGATCTTCGAACCCAACAACCAGGCACTGGCGGAGGTAACCAACAAGCGGCTGACCGCCGCCCTGATCGATGCGCTGAAAGGTGAGGTGGTGCCCGAAAGCCTCGATGTATCCGTCGAGCCCGACGGTGAAAAACTCATCATCACCATCGCCTACACCCTGGCAGCCATCAACCACACCGAGAAGCTGCGCTTTGCCGAAGGGGGAGCACTCTGATGGCGAATGCACCGAAACTGGCGCTGACCTTTCATGACCACTGTGGCGACTGCGGTCGCCGCGAGGCCATCCTGCCCGACGCCCTGCCGCGCCTGGGCGACGATTTCGACTGGCTGCAGCGGGATTACGACGGCTTCCGTCTCGCCATGCTCGAAGAGCTGGCCGCCCGCTTCCCGGAGCGCAGACGCTGGACGCCGGCCGATATGGAGGTGGTGCTGGTGGAGGCGTTCTCGGTGCTGCTGGACCAGTACTCGGACAGTCTGGACCGCAGCCAGGCCGAGGCCTTTCTGGAAACGGCACGACGCCCGGACAGCGTGCGCAAGCTGCTGTCGATGATCGGTTACGATGCCGTGGCCGAGGCACCTTCCCAGGCGGCCGTTCCCGAACCCGTGCCGGGCTTCGACGAGACGCCGGCAGTCCGCCTGCGACGGCTGTCGGCATTCCTGCCGGCGTTCCGGGCCTTGCGGCCGCAGCTCGACGATGCCCTGCAGGCTCTGCCCCCCGCGGACCAGCAGCGGGTGCTGACTTTTCTGTCCGAGTCCGGTGCCGCCGACGACGCCATCCTGGACAGCGTGCAGGACCTGCTGGACAGCGCACCGGCGTTCGTACGCCGCTGCCGCCGCCACACCCTGGACCGCTTCTGGACCCTGTACCCCGACGCCATGGACCAGGCGCGCCGCGACGGACCGCGGCGGATCGGTCGCCAGCGGCGCATGGTGACCCTGCCGGACTACGGCAATCTCGCCGAACACCCGCTGGTACTGCGGGCCGAGGCAAGCAGCCGCTGGTCCGGCGCCTGGCAAACCATCGAGGTAGCGGTGACGCTGCTGAAAGACATTCCGCTGGACCTCGAGTCGCTGGGCGACGAACTCGGCACGGGCTTTCCCCGCTTTCGCTACGAAGTCGAGGCGTTCCACCGGGCCAACCGGCTGCTGCCGCCGCAATGGGCGCCCGATATCAGCGCCCGTACCCTGCTGCGCCCGCTGGTGGACCGCTGGCGCATGGCGGGACAGGAGGTGCTGCTGCGGGATGCCCAGCGCATTGGCATCGACATCTCGCTGGCGGTCCGCGCCGCCGGAAATTACTACCAGTCGGAAATACGTCGCGCCGTGGAAGACGAGATCCGGGACTTTTTCGCCCCGGGCCGGCTGCGCTTTGGCGAGGACATTCACGCCAGTGACATCGTCGAACGGGTGATGGCCCTCGACGGGGTCGAAGCCGTCTGCCTAAACCGTTTCAAGCGGGTCGGCAAACGCTGGCCGGACCAGTCCGGCGCCGGTCTGATCCGGCTCGAAGGCATCGAAATCGCCATCTGCGACAGCCGTCCCGGCGCGCCGGAGCGAGGCACGCTGCGCATCAAGGTGCAGGGAGGGGAAAAGGGATGAAGGACCGTCTGCAGCGCACCGATCTGACCCGCTGGAACCGTGCCGGCCTGTCGCGCCTGCGTTACGTCGACGGCAATGCTATCAGCCATCTGGAAACCCTGCGCCAGGGCCTGGCGCAGGCCTTCAACTCCGACTCCGAGCTGCAGTGGCCGGAGCTGGAAATCGATGCCGAAGCGGGCAGCGTGGCCAGCAAGGCCGAGCGCCTGCGCCTGCAGTACCTGGGGCCCCGGCGCGACTACGTCTGGGAGATCATGCGCGCCCTCGCCCGCTCCGCCCACGTGCTGACGGAGCATATAGACGCCAATAGCAACGAAACCTTTCTCGCCACCGCGACCGAATGGGAAAACCTGCGCAAGCTGGTGGCGCTGCTGAATTACCGGCCGGCACCCCAGTCCTCCGCCAGTACGATCCTGGCGCTGATGGCGGCCGACGGCATCAGCGGCACCTTCGACAAGGGGTTCGGCGTCAAAAGCAAACCCGACGACGGTTCGGCGCCGATAATCTTCGAAACCCTCGAGGAGATCGAGCTCGATACCGCGCTGAACACTCTGCAGGCCGCAGACTGGAACCGCTCCACGGCAACGCTGGCCCAAAGCGGCGATATCGTGACCTTCCCGCTGGCCGCGGCCCTCGAAGGCACGTCGATAGGCGATGTCGGCGTCCTCGCCTGCGCGGACAACTTCGTCGCGGTGAGTCTCGCAGGTCTGGCACCCGATGCTCTGCAGCTCAAACTGCACAACCCAGCGCCGGGCTGGCCCGCCCAGCCGCCGCTGGCGGACGTCACGCTGTGGCTCACCGCCCGCTCGCGCCGGGCGCCGAAGATATCCGGCCAGAATGTCGTCAGCCTCCAGCCCGGTGGCATTCCGGTCGCGGATGACTCGGTACTGACATGGTACCAGGGGGGGAACTGGCAGGCCGCCTTCGTCACAGCGTCCGAGGGCTCACGCCTGGAGCTTGACCGCAATGGGCCGGGCGACGGTACGGAAGTTTTCCTGGCGCTGAAAGCCCACCGTCAGCACTACACCATCGACGATGAGGGCCATGAGGAGAACCGCATCGTTCTGCCGCTGGAAGCCGACCGTCAGTCGGGCGCGCTGTTCAGCCCATGGCTGGCCCGCGTTGGAGAAGCCTCGGTGCTGACCGTCAGCGATGCATACGACTATCTCGCCAGTCCCGGCTACGAGTGGCTGTACTACACCACCGACAATCAGTCCCTGAAAGCCATTTCCTATGCCAGCCAGCTGTCGGTGGAACTCGACGGCAAGGCGGAATCACTTAGCACCGGCGATCTGCTGGTGATCGAAGACCAGGACGGCGAATACTCCGCAGCACGTCTCGAGTCGCTGGACGCCGACGCGAATTCGGTACAGCTGGAGCTGACACCCTCTCCCGTCAATGCCGCCCTGATACAGGGCAACTTCAAGCACCAGTTGCGCCCCGCCGGTTTCGACCGCAATACGGCGAGCATCACGGATGGAGATTACAACATCCGCCTGCAAGATCTACCCGCGTCGTTGAAACCCGGGCGCAAGGTGATTGTCAGCGACGGCGACCAGGCCCGGCTGGCCCTGGTCACTGTCGTTGATCGTGCAGAAAACCGGATACGGCTGCAGCCCCCCGCACAGGGATTCGCAGCCTGGAATACGGTGATCTATGGCAACGCGGTCGCCGCCGGTCACGGCGAAACCGCCAAGGAAAAAGTACTGGGGTCGGGCGACGCCACGCTCGGCAACCAGACCTTTGAACTCAAGGCGGACGACCTCAGCCATATCGCCGATGCCGCCTTCGACCAGGGTGTCCGGGCCGATATCGAACTTCGGGTCGACGACCGCCAGTGGCAGCAGGTATATAGCCTCGACGACTCGGGAGCTGAGGATCATCACTTTGCCGTGGTGCTGCTGGAGAACGGCAACGCCAGCCTGAGCTTCGGCGATGGCACTCACGGCCGCCGCCTGCCCACCGGCAACAACAATGTGCGCGTGCGCTACCGGCGCGGCGCAGGCCTGGTCGGCAACCTGGCTCCCGGCAGCCTTGTCAAGACGGTTGGCAGCCACCCCTGGATCGATGGCTTTCTACAACCGCTGCCCGCCAGCGGCGGCAACGATCGGGAGGATACCGCCACCCTGCGGGACAATGCCCCGGCCTCGACCCTGACCCTCGGACGGGCGGTGTCGCTGGTCGACTTCCAGCACCTCGCAACGAGCCAGTCCAGCGTCTGGCAGGCGCGGGCCTTCAGGCCGCCGGCGGATGCCCGCCCCGGCGAGACCGTCCGGGTCGTCGTTCTGCCCGCGGGCGGCGGTGAGCTGGGTGATCTGCAACAGGACCTGCAGAGCTTCCTGCAGCAGCGCGCGGAGCCTCATGTCCAGGTGGAGGTCGCCCCCTGGCAACCCCTGATTTTCTCGGTCGATGCCAGCATCGCCGTGGACAGCGGGGCGTTCGAGCCCGAGATCGTGGTCGACGCCGTGCGCCAGGCACTGCTGGATACCTTTTCCCTGGTCCGGCGCAGACTCGGGGCGCCGCTGTTCCGCTCCGAGGTCATGGCGGCCATCGAGGGTGTCGAGGGCGTGAGCAACTGCAGCGCCGCCGTCGATGCGCAGCTGCGGGACGGCGACGGCGAACCGACCACCGCCGCCAGGGTCGTGCAGGCCGCCGATGGGTCGGTTCGCCGCATCAGCGCACGTCCGGAACAGTTGTTGCACCTGGATGATGGCCTGTCCAGCATCACCATCAGCAGCCACGAATGGAGTTTGTGATGGCCCGCAACGATCTCAAAGGCGCAGCCGCGGATCTCTACGATACCGTCCCCGCAGTCTACCGCAACCGGGACACCGGCGACCTGCTGAAACTGGTGGCCGGCACCGGTCACCTGCTGGATCAGATCGAGGGCACCCTGCGGCAGCGCTTCGCCGACAACTTCATCGCCGAGCCGGATACGGACGAGGCGCCGCTGCAGGACTGGCTGATCCCCTATTTCGCCGATCTCTTCGACGTCCGTCTGATATCGCCCACCGCCGAGGGCCGCCGTGCCGAAGTCGCCAACGCCGTCGCCTGGCGCCAGGGCAAGGGCAGCCTGCAGACCCTCGAGGCAATCGCCGAGGCCATCGCCGGGCTCGAGGTTGTGGTCCACGAAGGCTGGCAGCGCGTCGCCACCACCGCGCGCCTGAACATGCCGCTGGTGTCCGCCCGCTACTTCGGCTATGACGGGGACGTGCCGGACGCACCGCCGTCATTCGCGGCGCTGCATCCGGGGCTGCCGGCAGTGACGCCGGACATTTCGCGACCGTCAGGCGCCGTCGCCGCGGAACAGGGCCCCGGCAGCCAGCAGAGTAACGTGGACGGCGAGACCCGCGTCTGGCGCCAGGCCAGCCGACACGGAGCGCCCTGCCACCCCGGCGCCTTCGATGACGTATCCCGCCGCACCGTGGATATCCGTTGTCCGGACTGGCAGACGGGACATCATCACCCCGCCAGTATCCTGCTCTACACGGCACCACCGCCGGGCTTCTTCCAGCCTCCGATCACCACCGTGCAGTGGCAGGACGAACCCGGTGCCGCCTTTCTCAAGCACATAGAAATCATCGAGCAGCCGGGACTGCGGATCTATCGCAACCGCTCCCATGGCCAGGCCGGGTTCCGGCCCGTGCGCATCAGGCGGGTGATCCGGCTGCTGCAGACAGAAAGCGGCGTCGGGCCCGCCGACGCCCTCACCATCCGCTTCGAGGGCCTGATCCTGGACAACAGCCTCGAGCTCGACGGCGGCCGCGTGGAGTTCGTCGACTGCGCGGTACGGCGGGTGGAGGCCCATGCCATCGACCTCGAAACGCCGGTGATCAGTGCGCGCAACACCTTGTTCAAGAGCCTCCAGGGCGCACGCGCCCTGACCCGGCTGGAGTACTGCACGGTGCTGAACAGCTGTTTCAGCGAACACCTGCAGGCGTCGGACTGCATGTTCACCGGAGACTTCAAAAGCGACCACGAAAGCGACGAGCCGCCCAAAGCCGGCTGCCTGCGATTCTGCATCCTGCCTGCGGGGCAGACCACCGGCGGGCTCAGGCTGCATGCCTGCTCCACCGAGCGGCCGGTGTTTTTCAGCGACCGCTTCGGCGAGCGCAGCTGCGCCGTGCTTCACCCGGCGAGTCCCGACGCCGTGAAGCACGCAGCGGAGGACGGCACCGAAGCCGGCTGCTACCACGACTTATACCTGACCCGGCTGTTCGAGGCCGTGGTGGAAAAACTGGACGACTTCCTGCCCATGGGGCGGCACGCGGTATTGATACCCGATCCGCAATTGCTGCAACTGCCCTGAATTGACGATGGAACGACTATGAAAACCCAACTGTCGCGCAACAGCTTCGACCCCAGCAAACGATACAACGGCGTTTTCCAGCAGATGGGCCGTATGCTCACCGACGCGGACTGGAACGAACTCAATTTCATCGATGGCGAGCGCGTGCGACAGGCGCTGTTGCAGGCCGTGCTGACGGGCACCCCGCGCAATACCGGCATCATCCGTCGCGACGAAGACGGCGTCCCGGGGCTCCACTACGGTGATGCCGTGGTCGAAGGCGTCGCCGCCCGGCTGGTGCCCGCTGCGGCGGACGAGGCGCCGGCGGACGGCAGCGTCGGCGATATACGCAACCAGGCGGACTTCCCCGGGTGCCCGCTTCCCGGGGGCGATCACCGTCTCTACCTCGACGTCTGGGAACGTACCGTCACCGCGCTGGAGGATCTGGACGTCATAGACCCCGCGCTCAACGGTGCCGACACCTGCACCCGACGCCAGGTCATGTGCCAGCTCAAGTGGTGCAGCACCGACATCGAGCCGGAGGATCCGCAGGTCAATCCGCAAAAGGGCACCGCAAGACTCAGCCTGGAACTGCGCGAAGGCAGCACCGAGCAGGACGTCTGCGATCCCTGTGCCGAGGAGCTGGCGCTGCAGGAAAAGATCGGCAACTACCTGTTCCGGGTGGAGGTTCACCAGGTCGAATACGACGCCGGCGGACAACCGTCGCGGGTGGTGCTGAAGTGGTCGTCGGAAAACGGCGCCGAGCAATATGCGCTGGATGCCCTGCCGCCCGGGTTCGCCAAGGCATCCTGGTGCTATGAGTTCTTCAGCGGCGCCGACACCGGTTTCGCCTCCGAGAAGCACCTCGGCCGGCATCTCGCCGGGGGCTTTTCGCCAACCCGCGGCGAGTTGGTGCAGGGATTCCCCAGTGCCGGCTCCGAGCCTGCCAACCTGCCGCTGGTGCGGCGTTGGGACGGCTTTGCCGCCTTCGACCGGGTAGCCGACGAATGGCAACTCGACAGTGGTTTTGATCGCAACGTCGAACTCTCCACCGAGCTTGGCGCCAATACGCCCGGCCGGGTGAGCAACGGCAGCACTGTCATTCTGGTGCTGGATGCGATCACGCTGACACTGGATCTGGACAGCAATGCCCTGCTCGGCGGCGACTACTGGCAGGTTGCAGTGCGGGAATCGGTGCATGCGCTGGATCCGCTGCTGCTGGACAATGCCCCGCCGCAGGGCATCGAGCATCGCTACATGACCATCGGATCGGTGGTCGACGGCGAACTGACGCTCTACGACAGCGAGCAGTGCAAGCGCTTCGAGTTTCCGCCACTGACCGATATCCGTGCCGAAGACGTCTGCTACGACAACAGCGTCTGCGACATGCCTGACGTGGACACCGTCCAGGAGGCGCTGGATCACCTGTGCCAGCAGCGGGATCTGAAGTGGCACAACAAGCACCTGCATGGCTGGGGCATCGTCTGCGGCCTGATCGCCGAATGCTGCGACGGGCATGGCGAACCGGCGGCCGAGCCCACGGACGACTCGGCCGGCAGTGCCGGCGAGCGCCGCAGCGTTTGCGTCACCCCGGGTTATGCCCTCACCTGCCAGGGGGAGGATGTGGTGCTGAAAGGCCCACAGCCAAAAGACGTGCCGATACTGGACATGATCGCGGCGCTCGAGCAGGAGCGGGACGAGCCGCTGCTGGTGGACGGCGAAGGGACCTTCTGCCTTCGCATCGAGCAAGGCGATCCGGACCCCCGATTCGTGGTCGAGCCCTGGTCCAAGTCCAACAAGAACGCCTGGCTCGACGGCACCCTGCTGTACGATTTCTACCAGCACTGCCTGCAGGACCTGATCATGGCGCTGGCGGTGGAAATCCGCTTCCAGGACGACGACGAGCTGGAGGAAATCGAATCCGAACAGGGCGTTCTGATCTCCGACCAGAGACGCAAAACCATCAGCGTCTTCAACCTTATCGCCTGGTTCCTGTTCGGTCATGACGGCCACTTCGTCTGGACCTCGCAGCGGGAACATCAGATCCTGCTGGAGTTCTACAACCGCCTGCGTGAGCTGCTGCGCAGCCGCACCTTCTGCGCCATGTTCCAGGACGCGGAGTTTCCGCCGTACCCCTTCGAAGAACACCGGATCGACACCCTCTTCAGCCGTGGCGACCATACCCGCCTCGTCCTGCATCCGAACCAGAAACATCTTTACAGCTATGGCGGTACGGACAACAGCATTCACCGTTTCGACCTCGAATCCAAACGGCTGGTGGAAGTGCTGGAGATGCCCGCCGCCAAGGGCGCCGAAATCACCGCGCTCTGTTTCAATAACGATGGCAGCAGACTTTACGCCTGCGCCGCGGTTCGCGGCACCGACACCCTGTTCGGTGCGGCACGCATCGGCGAAACCCACGAATGGGAACAGTCGAGTGTAATCTGTGACATCCTGGTAACCGAAATGCTGATGGCGAACCGGGACAAGGACCTGATCTATGCTATCGGCAAGAATAAGGGCCTGTACCGTGTCGAACCCGATGTGATCGCGGCCGATATCAAGCCTCAGTTGACGCCTTTCTACGCTTTCCAGGCCAGCGGGCAGATCGTCGTGGACCTCGAGAGCCAGACCGCCTGGTGCGCTTCCACGGACGAGAGCGCCAGCGATGAGCTGTACCGGAACATCGTTCAGTGCGATCTCGGCGTCAGCGGCGAAAACCTCGCGCCCCAGGTCACCACGCCGCTGCGCAACGCCCAGGGACAAAGCCTGCTCGGCAGCGGCAACCTGGCGATGAGCCGCGCCGAGGACAGCGCCAACGCGACCACTGGCGAGCGAGGCGCCCGGCTCTACTGCATCACCCAGAGCGCCGCCGGTGGAAGCAAGCGGGTGTCGGCGTTCCCGCTGCCGCTAAGCGCCGACGGCATGGTCGAAATCGGCGGCACTAACCTCGGCACCTCGGATCTCTGGCTTCGCTGGCACGGCGAGAGCGAGCGCCTGCTGGTGGCCGTGGAGAACGAATGCCGGCTCCACCCGCTGGACCGCGACGCCCGCCATACCGAGAGCTCCCGTATTCCGGTGCAGGTGGGGCCGGTGGACATGGCCGCATCGGCGGCGATGGAATCGGTCTACACGCTCAATTTCGTCAGCAAGACCGTCACTGTGACGCCGGTGAGCGAGCTTGCGCCGACCATCGCCTTCAACGATGCGCTGGAAAGCTATCGCTACGAAATTCTGCTGGCGTTCTGGGGCCTGGTTTCGAATGTCCTGCAATACCTGAAAGACTGCTTCTGTCATCACCTGCTGGTGAAGTGCCCGACCTGCGACGACGACGAAAAACTGTGGCTGGCGACCGTGGAAATTCGCGACGGGCAGGTCTACAAGATCTGCAATTTCGACAAGCGCAAGACCGTCAAGAGCTTCCCCACCGTGGAGTACTGGGCCTCGCTCATTCCCGTACTGCCGCTGTTGAAAAAGGGCGTCGCCAAGTTCTGCTGCGCCATACTGCCGGATATCTTCGGCGCCTTCCGGGACAAGCTGCTGCCTGAACCCGGTCGCGACAATCAGGGCGGGCAAAAGGCCCTGGCCGAAGCGGGCAGCATCAAGCAAACCCAGCGATCCTTCAACCGCACCGATAAGGGCGCGTTGTGGGAGCAACAGAAAAAATCCCTGAGCTTCTACGGCAAGACATTCATGGACGCGGGCATGCAGCGGGTTCGGGGCGCCCAGACCGCGGAGCCGGGCGTATCCAAGCAAACCTACATCGGCAGTGATACGCCAACGACCCAGGTCGAGCTGGAGAAACGCGGTATCGAAGTCGCTACCGTCGAGCAGTACGACGAGCGCTATGCCGGCCGTTATGCCGAAGCCTATGCCGGCACACCCCAGGTGATCGAGCCCGGCACCAAGGTCACCCTGATCGAGAAAGACGGCGTCATCGAGTTCTACCACGTTGAAAAAACGTCACCGGAACTGGCCCTGTCTGCCGACGAGCTCGAGGCCCTGGAGCGCCGCAAGGCAGCACTGGAACTGGACAAGGCAAGCCAGGACCTGCAGCTGCTGGAAACGCAGAAGCGACAGACCGAGTCGGAAATCACCTCGCTGCAAAAGCAGCTCGACGAGGTCCGGGCGGAACGGGACCGGCAGCAGACGCTGCTCGCGGAAATGACGGAACAGAACCGGGAACTGACCAGCGGCCTCAGCACCCTGCGCAGCGATCTGGAGGAAATCAGAGTCATGCGCACGGAAATCAACCGGGAAATTACCGGTGACCGCCCGGTCAAGAGCATCAGCGCCGTGTCGCCTGAAGTGGACGCCTCGTTGCGGGAACTGGACATCCGCACGGTGGCGGAACTGTCCAAGGTGACCACCACCAAACTGGTGCAGGCCGGCATCGACGAGACCACGGCACGGACCATCAGCCGCGAGGCCAAAGCCCGACTGAAAGAGGCATGACGGCATGCGTACTCGGCGTCGTAGCCCCTCCGCGTTGCAGTCCACGCAGCAGAGCGGGCAGCAAAGCGCACAACAGGCCAGAGCGCCGGCGGCGATCGCCCGCGGCGGACGGGTTTCGCTCGCCATACCCAACGACGTTCGGCGCAGTTATTTCGGCCGTGGACGACGCCGCTACCGGCTGCCCCGTTACAAAAACCTCAAGGACATAGCTGAAAGCAAAACCCTGGGAATCGACCAGGCCGAACTGAAGGACCTGGTGAAGACGGCCCTGATCCGGCTGAAAAAAGACAACAGGCTCAAGAGCAAGGATTCACTCGATACCATTGTCGACGCCATTTTTCCCGCACCGGGGACCATCGACCAGGCCGCCTTCGAAGCGGCGGTCGACGCAGCTGATCGCAAGGTCATCTACATGTCGGTCCTCGATACCAACGCCAGGATCAAGGACAAGGACCGGCCGAAGCTGCGCTCGGCGATGAAGTGGGCGATCAAGATCATCCGCAAGGCAGAGGCGTCGAAAACCATGCTCACGCGGATATTCGGCAGCAAGCAGACCGATGCCGCCAGCAATTACAAAAAAGCCGGCGACAGCTTGCAGACCTTCGTCGACAGCACCGCCGCTCTCGATAAAAGCGTTAACACCGACTACAACCGCGACGACGCCGCGCTCTATCTGGGGGGCTGGGCGGATTTCGATGACCAGGTCATCCACCTCGAGCCCGGTGTGGCGATGGTGACCGACAGCAAGGAGTCCGTCGCCACCCTGGTGCACGAGGCGGCACACCTCGCCGACGGCGCTATCGAGGATCATGGTTACTATCCCCCGAGCACCGGCAAGGATGCCTTTGCCGGCATGGCGGAAACGCGCAAGCTGCAAAATGCCGCCCACTACGAGGAGTTCGTGCGCCGCTGGCTCAACACCAGCGCCTACGACAAGGATACCGAATTCACACCGGGCAAGGCGGTCAGCGGCGCGGCCCTGACCCTGGAAGACGATGTCCGGCTGGCGACGACCGAGTATTTCCGCCATGGCTGGGATGCCGCCGTCGAAGTGCAGTTCGCGCTGGTGAAATACCGCAAAGACTTGCTGGCGTCGAAGGACGCCAAGTTCAAGGCAGACCTTGCGGAACTGAAAAAGATATCGAAGGTGATGGGGCTCAGCCTGCACCGCCAGACGGCGGGCCACGAGACAGTGACGCAGCTGGATATCGTGCTGGCGGAAAGCATCGCCCGGGTGGTCAGCGATATGGGCGGTCACTCGGGCTCGCTGAAGCTGCCGCTGACGCCGAAGGACGCAACCGAAATCAAGAAGGCCAGCGACCGGCTGATCGACGCCACCCTCAAGTCCTACGGCGCGCTGCTGGGCGACAGCAAGAAAGACCGGGCCCTGACCGACTGGCTGGTGACCAACTACGGCAAGGCGTTTTACTGACATGCACACCTATGCCCACAAACCGGCCGGCGCATCTGGTGCCGACCGCAGCAGCGACAGTAGCCACAGCAAGCAGGTGAAAGCCCTGCTGAACCGGGGCGCCAATCGCAAGCCCGTGCAAGCCAAGATGCAGGTCGGCAAGGCCAACGACCGTTATGAACGGGAAGCGGACCAGGTGGCCCAGCGGGTCACGGCGGACACCCCGCAGGCGGTCAGTATCAGCGCACTCGACATGGGCGCCATCCAGCGCATGCCCGAGGGCGCCGTTGCCACCCGCGATGAGGAGGAGGAACTGCTCCAAGCCTCGGCCGATGGTCCGGTCGGCGGGCTCGACAGCCATATCGAGCGCGGCATCAATGCCGCGCGCGGTGGTGGGGAAGACCTGCCGGCCGCCGCCCGGGGCTATTTCGAGCCCCGTTTCGGCACCCGTTTCTCCGATACCCGGATCCACGACTCCCCGTCCGCGCACCGTCTCGCCGCTGGCCTGGGCGCGCGGGCCTTCACCACCGGCAGCGACGTTTTCTTCAATGCCGGAGAATACCAACCCGACACCCGCGCCGGCCAGCAGCTGCTGGCCCATGAACTGACCCACGTCGTGCAGCAGCGAAGAGGCGGTGGTGCAGTGCAGCCCAAGCTGATCCAGCGCGATACCACAGCCCCGCAGCCAACACCCGATCCGCCGGCGGCCCCCGCCGCCTTCGCCGGCGACAAGACCACCGGCCTGGTCGACACCGCCGCAGGTACCATCACCTGGTCCAGCATCAGCATTCCAACATTCAAGAACCGCGGCCACCGTCGTACCCGCTACCAGGCGCTGTCGCCGCTGCGGCGCGGACAGGGCGAACGCGTCGATCGCAGCGGCGAAAACGATCCGGCGCAGCGGGACAACTGGCTCTCGTCGCTGGACAAGAGCAGCATTCGCGAAGAACTCGAGAACAAGCTCAAAACCGCCAATGCGGGGGAAATGCCCGCCGGTGACCAGCATGTCTTCGAAGTACGGACCAGGGCACGCCAGAACCGCTACTACGTGGGCTCCCTGGACAGCCTGGCCACCGAGTTCCTGATCCCCACCTGGGGTGGCAGGCAGCAACGGGCGGAGCCGCGCTTTTTCCATGTCGACCATATCGTCGAGCTGCAACTGGCAAACTGGCCCCACAGCCCCCAGGGCAACGAGCTGGAAAACTACGAACTGCTGGAGGGCCAGGCTAACACCACCTCGGGGCGGATGGTGCGGGAGGCGATCAGCGACAAGATCAGCGGCTTTATCCGCGCCACCGACGGCGTCTACGGCGAGACCGAGCCGGAGATCAAGCGCGGCTTCACCCTGGTGTTCGAGGGCGCCCGCGGCAGCGGCGGGCCCAGTGTCGGCAACTCTGACTTCTGGGTTCGCTCCGACATCGAGAGCGGCGCCCACCTGCACGCGGTGGTAGCGGCGGACCCGACCAAGATCGGCGGGCCGGGCCTCACCCGAATTTTTTCCCGTGCCAACGGCGGCGTGAGCCGGGAGTTCACCTGGAGTGGCGATACCACGGCGGAACAGGAAGTGCCGTCCAGCCTGCCGCGGGAGCGCTACTGGCTTAAGCCGCTGGTCATTACCCACAAGTACTTCCGCACGGAGCCGGAGTCGGTAACGGAAACCCCGGATTTCGGTTACCTGCGCGTGCACGTGTCCCAGCGCGACAAGGTATTCAAGAGCACGGAGCCGGTGGACCTGCCGCTGAACCGCTTTATCGGTGCGCGTTACGGCGGCATTCTCCAGGACTCGCTGCGCACCACCATCGGCGACCTCAAGGCCAATTTCTTCAGCCCGATCACCTTCAGCAACATCGACGTCGCGGGTGACCGCGGCATCGTCGCCGAGGGCAACATCGACGTCAGCCTGCCGTTCTTCAGCGAGGCGACGACAATCGGGATCCGCCTCGGAGACGGAACCGTATCGGTGTTCAAGGAATTCAGCACTGAAGATATCGCCGTGCCCGCACCGTTCTCGGTCGACGAGTGCAGCCTGCGGGTGTCCTATAGCCTGGACAATGACTGGAGCCTCGACGGCCGTGTCAGTTTCGGCATCGAGAACGTCGGCCAGGGCGAAATCACCGCGAGCCTGCTGCCGGACACCGGGCTTGCCGCCAGCGGTGAGTTCAACTTCGAATCCACGCTGTTCAACCCTGCCACGCTGACCGTGGGATACAGCGCCGGCGCCTGGAGTTTCGGCGGCGAGGTCGGTTTCGAGGAGGGACTGATTCCGGGCGTCACCGACGGCACCCTCAGCGTCAACTGGGCGGAAGGCGTGCTGACCGGCAGCGGCGAAGTCGGCTTCAGCTACCCCTGGCTGTCCCGCGGCAACCTGCACCTCGCCTACGGCGAAGCACGCGGACTCGAGGTCAGGGGCGGGGTAGAACTGACCGGCGAGGTCCCTGGGCTGAACAGCGGCACGGTCAACGTCGTCGTCAGCAAGAACACCGAGGGTGCCTGGGCTCTGGGCGGGTCGATCGAGGCGGACCTTGACACCTCCCGGGTACCTGGGCTGACCGAAACCCGCTTCAGCGGTTCGCTGGAAAACGGCATTTTCAACGCCACCCTGCGCAGCGCCTTCGAACGCAACATCGCCAGCGGCAACGTGACCGTGGGTGTCACCAACCAGGCCATCAATGCCGAAGGCAATCCGATCGAGGGACAGGCGACCGAAGCGCTGGTCTTCTATGGCAGCGGTAGCGTCACCCTGGCGCTGACGCCCTGGCTGGACGCCACCGCCGGGGTCGAGTTCGCCCGCGACGGCGGCATCAGCCTGCGCGGTGCGATAGAGGTGACCGAAGATATCGAAATTCTCAGCGACGAACAGACGCCGGACCTGGAGCTGCCCCGCAGCCGCCGTCCGTCCTTCGATGTCGATATCCCCCTGGCGTCGATCGGTGTCGCCGATGTCGCGCTCAGACTCGGCGGCTCGCTCAACGCCTACGTCCGCACCAGTCCCTTTACCTTGCAGGATGTGCGCCTGGATGTGTTCTACGATTTCGATGATCCGAACGCGACCACCGTCGAGGGCAACGCCAGGCTGCACATGGACGCCCAGGCGGGACTGGAGGGCTCGTTGCAGGTCGGCCTCTCGGCCCGCGTGCTGGTGATACGCGGGGGAGGCGAGATCGAGCTCACCGTGGGGGCCATGCTGGACGGCCAACTCGACGCCGTGGTGCACCCGTCGTGGAACATCCAGAACGGCTTTGCCGTGACCGCCAGCATCGACGCCGTGGTCAGTCCGACCGTTTACGTCGATCTCGGCGGCCGGATCTTCGTCGAACTGGATGCCCTGATCGGCTCCATCGACGTCTGGGAGTCGGAACGCCTGAGTATTGCCCGCAAGGAGCTGCCACTGGACATCGAGCTGGGCGCCCGCGCCAGCGCCACCTACCGGGAAAAGCCCGATAACGCCTTTACCTACGCCCCTCCCACCTGGGTCATACCCAGCACCCGCGATCTGCAGCGGGCCTTCACCGATGCCGTACTGGACGAGGTGTAATGCGGAAGCGGTTCCGTCCTTTCAGCAAGATTTCAGTTACAGCGCCGATAATCATCACCAAGCTCGACTGATCCTGTTGGCACCGGTTCGCGTATTGATCTAACGAGCGGTCTGATCCGCAGATGTACGGTAAGAATACGGTAAGACGCCCGCCGGCCAACAGGCCTGCGCACTGCATGGGAGGCAAATTGCCATGATCGCCAATCCGCTGAAACGCCTGCTGCAATGCCTGCAGCGCGATCACAAACCGTCACCGGCCGCCTCTGCGGCTCGGTCAGAATCAAGCAAGCTGAGCCCGAGCCAAAGGGACAGCCTGGTCGCTGCGCGCAAGGACCCGTGGTATCTGGCCGGTTGAAAGCCTGCCCCCCGATCTAAAATCCCCCCAAGGTGCGCACCGGTCGCTATGCAGGCATGATGGAAACTGCCCTTTCCGGAACGGAGTCCACCATGCAACAGCTCTCGATCTACCTCGCCGGCCCCGATGTATTCTGGCCCGATGCCCGGGACGCCGGCGCCGCCAAGGTGTCGCTTTGCGCACACTACGGCTGCGAAGGCCTGTTTCCGCTTGATTCCAACCTCGACCTGCAACAGCTCTCGCCCTACGCAGCGGGCCTCGAGATCTTTCGCGCCAATATCGGCCTGATGCAGCGTGCCGACCTGGTCATCGCCAACATGACGCCCTTCCGCGGCCCAAGCATGGATGTCGGCACCGCCTTCGAAATAGGCTACATGGCCGCGCTCGGCAAGCCGGTCTGGGGCTATACGCTGGACGGCCGACTCTACGCCGACCGTGTCTCCGCCAACGGGGCCGGGGTCGACGCCGACGGTATGGCAATCGAGCGCTTCGACATGGCCGACAACCTGATGCTGGTCGGCGCGATCGACGACAGCGGCGGAAGCCTCTTTACCTCTCCCGCCGAGCACAGCCTCGAGGCCCATCTCGCCATTTTCGAGAAGGTATTGCGCTCGATCACAGGCAGGGGCAAATAAGATCCGCCCGAGAACCGGGTGGGTTCGCGGCAAGGCCGTATTTTTAAAAGCCGTTACCACGAGTTGTTCTAAAAACGACTGTTACCGATACACACAGCGACTGCTACCCCGCCGTTCCCATTGGTAACACTTTCCTTCCAAGGGGGCGGTAACAACCGGTAACAATAAAAATAAAATCCTTTAATTTCATATGCTTGTATAAACTGGCACGTCTAGTGCTTTCTATAAGCGCACAATAACAACAACATGTTCGTAAGAACAACAACAACAAGACAACGGCGGCCGGCGCTGGGCAATAAAAATAACAAGCCACACCCCGGCCCACACTGCCTCGAATAAAAATAACAATGAGGCTCGCGCTGACCCGCTGGTACGGTGTCACGATGGTCCCCAAACCGCGCCTGGCAACAAAAATAACAATCAGGCCTGTACAAACGACCAGCGGTCAGCATGCTGCCTTCCTGCCTTAAGGGCATATCCAACCCCCCAAGTATCACCGCTCTTGCTGCCAATCTGCTTGCATTGTGGCCGGCTTTCGCACCTCTGCACGTTCCCGAGCCAGGTTCCAGGCATTCGCGGCCGAAGCGGCTCAGCCCACACCGACAGCAGCCCGCAATCCCCCCTCTACAACCCACCCATCAGCATGTACTTGATCTCGAGGTAGTCGTCGATGCCGTATTTCGAGCCTTCGCGTCCCATGCCCGATTCCTTGATGCCGCCAAAGGGCGCCACTTCGGTCGAGATCAGGCCCTCGTTGATGCCGACGATCCCAGCCTCCAGCGCCTCCGCAACGCGCCAGACACGACCGAGATCGCGGGCGTAGAAGTAGGCGGCCAGGCCAAACTCGGTATCGTTGGCCAACTCGATCGCTTCCGCCTCGGTTTTAAAGCGGTAGCAGGCCGCCACCGGGCCGAAGGTCTCCTCCGACGCCAGTCGCATCTGCGCCGTCGCATCGATGATCACCGTTGGCTGGTAGAAGGTCCCGCCGAGATCATGACGCCCGCCACCGCACAACAATCGGCCGCCGTGACTGAGCGCATCGGCGACGTGTTCCTCAACCTTGTCCAGCGCATCCTGGTTGATCAGCGGTCCCTGTTCCGCCCCATCGGTGAAACCGTCGGCGACCCTGAGCCCGGACGCGGCCTTCGCCAGTGCCTCGGTGAACGCATCGTAGATGCCATCCTGCACCAGGAAACGATTGACGCAGACACAGGTCTGGCCGGTATTTCGATACTTGGACGCCATGGCGCCCTTCACAGCAGCCTCGACATCGGCATCATCGAACACGATAAACGGCGCGTTGCCGCCCAGTTCCAGCGACAGCTTCTTGACACTGTCCGCCGCCTGGCGCATCAACAGCTTGCCGGTGGCAGTGGAACCGGTGAACGAGATCTTGCGCACCTGCTTCGACGTCATCAGCGCCTCACCGATGGCGCGGGTATCGCCGGCCACCACGTTGAAGACCCCGGCGGGTATCCCGGCCTCTTCCGCCAGTACCGCCAATGCGTTGGCGCACAGCGGTGTCTGGGTCGCCGGTTTCGCCACCAGCGTACACCCGGCCGCCAGCGCGGCGCCGGCTTTGCGGGTGATCATCGCCAGTGGAAAGTTCCAGGGAGTGATCGCACCGACGACGCCAACCGGCTGCCGGGTCACCAGGATACGGGCATCGGCCTTGTGGCTCGGGATGATATCGCCGTACGCCCGCTTGGCTTCCTCGCCGAACCACTCGAGAAAACTGGCGGCATAGGCCACTTCTCCCTTCGCCTCGGACAGCGGCTTGCCCTGCTCCGAGGTCATGATGGCGGCCAGGTCGTCGCGATGCTCGAGCATCAGCTCGCTCCAGCGTCGCAGGCACTGGGCGCGTTCTTTCGCCAGGCGCCGTCTCCAGGCGCCGAAGGCACGCGCGGCCGCGGCGATCGCCTGTTCCGTTTCATCGCGTCCGCCCTTGGCCACTTCCGCCAGCGACTCTCCGCTGGCAGGATTGCGCACAGTAAAGGTGGCGGCCGCATCACACCAGCGGCCATCGATGTACAGCTGAGTCTTCAACAGCTCGGCATTCTTGAGTTGCATCTCGACACTCCTTTTCGGCGGCCTGGATACAGCGCCGGTCAGGCATTTTCCCTTTCCGCCACCACCACCGGCACGCCGCTGTCATCGACATCGACCGACAGCAGTATCGGGTTGCAGCAGACCTGGCAGTCCTCGACGTACTGCTGCTGAGCCTCACTGCAATCGACCAGCACGCTGATCGGCTCGCCGCAATACGGGCACTGGAGAAACACCTCTTCGAGCGCATGCATACCGGGCCACCTGTTGCGTTTCATTCAATTCCGGTCGTTCGACGCTCCACCGACGACGGAATTACCAGACTCTCCCGCAAAGGGTAGTCCAGAACCCAAAGGTAGGTGCCGCCCCCGGCTCTGCCGCCATCAGTATCGTCCCTCTTGCCTATTGCGCCGCCAGCCCGGAGACTTGGCACCCCAGCAACGAACAGAGGAAACGACAGCGTGGATTTTACGGTTGGACGCGACGGGTTCGGGCGCTGCTTCGCCGAACTTTCGATGGGACAGGAAGCCTTCGGCCGCTGGCTGGCCGACGAGCTGGGCGAAGACGCCGGTCAGCTGCAACGGATCCTGGACGCCATCGGGCAGCTGCGAGATCGGCGCATTGGCGAATTCGCCCTGGATGGCAGAACCTTTCGCCTGGAACTCGACCGCGACGAAGCCCGGGTCCGGGCCCACTGCCTGGAGAACGAAACCCTGGACGTCGACGGAGAAGATCTGGATTTCTACGATGACGAGCTCGAAGCCGGCTGTGGCCTGGATGACTTTGTCGACGTACTGTTCGCCTGGCAGGAGCTGATCACGGGCTGAGCACCCGGTCAGCATCACTCCGCGGTGAGACTGGCTACACTGAAGCCCAGATGCCCGAAGGAGAGCCGCCTTGTTTCCCGTCCTCTGTCTTGCGCTGCTCGCAGCGCCCGTCCTCGCCGATATCACCGATGCACCCGCTAGCGCGCCCACACCGGTGCACGCGGTTACCCTGACCGACGAGCTGGAACGCCCCTGGGGACTGGCATTTCTGCCCGACGGCTCGATGCTGGTCAGCGAAAGGCCCGGACGATTGCGCCGGGTGGGCGCAGACGGCGCGGTGTCAGCGCCCATCGAAGGGCTGCCCGAGATCGCGGTCAAGGGCCAGGGCGGCCTGCTGGACGTGGCGCTGCATCCGGACTTCGTCACCAACCGGCGGGTCTATTTCGCCTACGCCGCCGGCAACGGTCTGCTGGGCGATTTCGGCACCGAGGTCGCCTGGGGGGAAATGGACGGAGAGCGGCTCAAGAACGTGCGGGTGATCTTCAGGGCGACCCCAAAAGCCGGTGGAGGCCGTCATTTCGGCGGTCGGCTGCTGTTCGACCGCGACGGTCTGCTCTACATCAGCCTGGGCGATCGCGGCGATCGCGACCGGGCGCAGGACCTCGGCGATCACAACGGTTCGGTGATCCGCCTGCGCGACGACGGCTCGGTACCCGACGACAATCCCTTCGTCGGCCGTGCCGGGGCCCGGCCCGAAATCTACAGCTACGGCCACCGCAATGTGCAGGGTCTGGCGCTGGAACCCGGCGGCAAAACGGTCTGGGGGCTCGAGCACGGCCCCCAGGGCGGCGACGAGGTCAACCGGCTGGCACCCGGACGCAACTACGGCTGGCCCGTGATCACCTACGGCGTCAATTACGGCATCGGCACCCGCATCGGCGAAGGCACCGCCAAGGCCGGCATGGAGCAGCCGGTCTACTACTGGGATCCGTCGATCGCGCCGTCGGGGCTGACCTTCTATCAGGGCGACAAGTTTCCCGACTGGCAGGGCAACCTGCTGGCCGGCGCGCTGAAGTACGAGCTGCTGTCGCGTCTGGTGATGAAAGACGGTCAGGTGGTCGCCGAGGAACAGCTGCTCAAGGGTCAGCTCGGGCGTATACGCGATGTCGATGTCGGCCCCGACGGTTACATCTACCTCCTGACCGACGAATCCCGCGGCCGGCTGGTGCGGCTGGAACCCGGCCGGGAATGAATATCTCAGCTATTGCCGAGCGCATCGTCGCCATCCATCCCACGGGCTACCGAACACTGGTAGCGCTGGCCGGCGCGCCGGCCTCGGGAAAATCGACGCTGGCGCAGGCGCTGGTCGAGGCCCTGAACGCTGCCGGGCACGGCGCCGTGCTGGTGCCGATGGACGGCTTTCACCTCGACAACCGACTCCTCGAAACGCGGGGATTGCTGGAGCGCAAGGGTGCCCCGGAAACCTTCGATGCCGCGGGTTTCATCCACCTGATCGGGCGCCTGAGCCAGGAAGCCGAGATCGCGATACCGTTGTTCGACCGGGACCGGGATATCGCCATCGCCGGCGCCGCAATGGTCGGACCGGCACAGCGAATCGCCATAGTCGAGGGCAACTACCTGCTTTTTGACGAGGCGCCCTGGTCACGCCTCAGTGACTTCTGGGACCTGTCGATCCGGCTCGATACAGCCGAAGACGAGCTGGAGCGTCGGCTGGTCCAGCGCTGGTTGGAACAGGGCCTCGACGCACAAGCGGCATCCGAGCGCGCCCGTCGCAACGACCTCGCCAATGCCGTCCGCATCCGCGAACGACGTCTGCCGGCCGATCTGCTAATCGAAACCTGAGCCTGCAGCGGTTCACCGGGGCCGGGCGCCTGCGGACAAGACATCAGAATACCGCCAGGCTTTTCAGTATCCCGATCAGGCTGACGGCAATCAGCACGCTCCCCAGCACTCGGAAGAACAGCGGCGTCTCCGACTTCACCATGTGGGCGTGGAAACGCTCGCCAAACAGATGACCGACCAGCGCGCAGGGCAGCAGCCAGAGATGGTGGATCAGCTGCAGATCGACACCGGCGATCAGCAACGACACCATCTTGATTACCACCAGGATGAACCAGAGCACGAACAGCGTGTCCCGCAGCTGATACTTGGCCACGTGGCTGCCATAGACGGCGACGATCAGCGGCGCGCCAATCAGAGAGGTGCCGCTGACATAGCCACCCAGCATCAGGAACAGGTTATCCACCCAGGGATGATTACTGCGAAACGGTCGGTTGAGTACATAACCGATGGCGTAGACGATGACGATGCCGAAAATGATCGTGGTCATCACATCGCCCGGCAGCGTCAGCAGACCGAATACGCCTATCAGCTTCGGCACGATCATGATCTTCAGCGAGTGCGACAGGTACTGCCAGTCGATGTTGCTGGCATTGCCGCCATCCGCTCCCGGTTCCCGCGCCACCCTGCGATAGCCGCGCCAGGCGATCCAGCTCGAGAATACCAGCAGATGTACCGCGATGATCGGCAGAAAAACCAGCGGCTGGTCGAGAATCAGCAGCAGAAACGGCAGCGCCAGCACGGCACCGCCAAAGCCAAGCCCGGAGCGCACGAATCCGCTCCAGACAAAGGTGAGACCAATCAGGGCATATTGCCACCACAGCAGGTCAGCCATTGCGTCGTTCGTCACCCAAATCCTTTCAGGGTCGGCAAGACTAGCACCAATCTGCGGCGGTCGGCCATGCGTTCGCGCGTTTCGGTACCGGGAACTGCGTTATGCGAACGGCGGCCGGTCTGAATAAAAGGGCGACATCCCTGTCGCGATGGGCTGACAAGCCGCGGACCTCTCCAGCAAGGTCAGCAATGTCGTTCCCTGCAGGCTCTCTCCCAGCAACTATCGAAACTGACGAGAACGTTGGAAAACAATCCGTTTATGAAACGCGACAGGGTGTAATGACGAACGATCACGGCTTTTGATCGGCGTCGGCATCAGGCGGGAAGCCCTTGCCCGAACTCTCTTCGAAACACTCTGTTCGAAAGATCCCCGGGCCCAAGGCTCGTGAAGGTTCACTCTCTTTCGGTGGTCCGGCCATCCGATAAGGATCCGAGACTTTGCGCCACCCGATTGCCCGGGTTTTGCCGTTATCGAGAGAGGATCTTTGTAAAACGGTTTCCTCTGTACCGGAAAATTTTCCCGGCACTCCCGAATCAATATAGCAGTCGCTCATCGCCGGCTTAGATGGATTTATTATAAGCGGCTAGTGTCACGTTACAGATACAGCTGTAAACCTCCACGCTCGACCCTACGGTCGGCAAATTCATCTAGTGTAAAGTGGGTATGGCATATAGCTGGCTCGACTCGACAGGAGGATGTGAGATATGAACCGGCGAACCCGACTCTGGCTGCTGACGCTGCTGCCGCTTCCGACCCTGCTACAGGCATCCGAACCGCTGCTGGAGAGCACCTACAAGGCACGCTATCGAGGCTTCGATCTCGAACTGACCCGCACACTTACCCCGCTGGGCAACGACCAGTTTCGCTTCGACTCGATCGCCGACAGCGCACTGGCCCAGATCGAGGAGAGCAGCACCTTCAGCCGCGACTCCCGCGGCAAGTGGACACCGCACCATTACAGCTACAGCCAGAAGATATTCGGCCTCAGCAAAGGCTACGAGCTGCAATTCAACGAAGCCGGAGGCAAGGCCACCTACAGCGACAAGGACGGCGACAAGACGATCAGCATCAGCCCCGACACCCTCGACCCCCTGCTCTATCAGCTACGGATGCAGCACGATATCGCCCGCCAGCGCGGCGGCTACAGCTACCATTTCCTGCGTCGAGGCAAGCTCAAGCGCTACACCTTCAAGGTCGAGGGCCAGGACGTGCTGCCGCTGAACGGCGAAGGCGTCGAAACGACGCGACTGGTCAAAGACGACGGCGACGACGACACCCGCATCTGGTTCAGCAACGGCGACGGTTACCAGCTCACCCGGCTGACCTACAGCGACGACGGCGAAACCTACGAGATCAACCTGGACAGCGTTCGGGCCGCGCCCGGTTTCGAAGCCTGGATCAGCGAGTAACCGGACCCAGTCGCGGGCGCGGCTACCGGGCCCGTGACGCCCTTCCTGCCCTGCGCCCGAAATTCCCGTAATCCGTTGACGTCCGCCTATACTCGATATGGTCGCGAGCGGTTATCCACGCGGGAAAAACGCTCGGGAATACACGCGGCAATAAATGATTACAGAAGGATACTGGTTATGTCGTCGATACTATTCAAGCACGCGAAACAAGGGTGTACCCTGGTTATGCTGCTTGCCGCTTCGAACATTGCAGGGGCGCAGGATACCCCCAGAGATGGCTCGGTACTGCCACTGCCACCCGCGCCTTTCAACGGTGTGATCACGGAGACTTTCGAGGGCTCGAAGCAGGATTACCCCCAGCCGGTAGCTCCGCCCTCAGGCGCACCCAATGTGGTTCTCATTCTGATAGACGATCTGGGCTTCGGCCAGCCGGGCACTTTCGGCGGCCCCGTCCCGACACCCACGATGGATGCGCTGGCCAACGAGGGTCTGCGCTATACCCGCTTCCATACCACGGCAATCTGCTCGCCTACCCGCGCGGCGCTGCTGACCGGGCGCAACCATCACCAAAGCGGTTTCGGCACCATTACCGAGCTGTCCACCGGCTACCCGGGTTACAACAGCATCTGGCCACGATCCACAGGAACGATTGCGGAGATCCTGAAGGATCACGGCTATTCCACCGCCGCGTTCGGCAAGTGGCACAACACGCCTGACTGGGAAACCTCGCCGATGGGGCCGTTTGATCACTGGCCCACCGGGCTGGGCTTCGAATACTGGTATGGCTTCCAGGGCGGCGAAACCAGCCAGTGGGATCCGCAGCTCTTCCGCAATACCACGCCGGTCGAGCCCGAACTGCGACCGGAAGATGGCTACAACCTCAACGTAGACCTGGTAGACGACGCCATCTCCTGGATCGACCGCCAGAACTCCATCGCCCCCGACAAGCCGTTCTTCATCTATTTCGCCCCGGGCGCTGTCCACGCACCGCTGCATGTCAGCAAAGACTGGATCGAGAAGTTCTCGGGCCAGTTCGATCAGGGCTGGGACGCCGTACGCGAGGAAACGATCGCGCGCCAGAAGAAACTGGGCGTCGTGCCCGAGAACACCGAGTTGACGCCACGCCCCGAGGAGATCGAGGCATGGGATAGCCTCAGCGCGGATGCCAAGCGGCTCTACGCCCGGCACCAGGAAGTGTTCGCTGGTTTCGTTGCGCAGACCGACCACGAGATAGGCCGGCTGGTCGAGAAGGTCCAGGCGATGCCCGAGGCGGACAACACCCTGATCATCCTCATCGCCGGCGACAACGGTCCCAGCGCCGAGGGCAGCGTCACCGGCACGCTCAACAACATGATGACCCAGAACGGCATCCCCGATACGATCGAGGGCCAGCTGCCCGAGATCGACGAGATCGGTGGCCCCGCGCACGAAAACCATTACCCGGTCGGCTGGGCCTGGGCCGGCTCCTCCCCCTTCCAGTGGATGAAGCGCGTACCCTCGCACTTCGGCGGCACCCGCAACGGCATGATCGTCAGCTGGCCGGCGAAGATCTCCGATGGCGGCGGCATCCGCACGCAGTTCCACCATGTTGTCGATATCGCACCGACGATTCTCGAGGCGACCGGCATCCCCGAACCGAAGGTGGTCAACGGCACCGAGCAGACCCCCATGGCCGGCGTCAGCATGGAATACAGCTTTGACGATGCCAAGGCGCCCGGCACCCGCCACACGCAGTATTTCGAGACCGGCGGTCATCGCGCGCTCTATCACGACGGCTGGGTTGCCGCTTCCTTCCACGGCGCGCCCTGGGTACTCACAGGCTCGGTCGGCTTCGATAACAATACCTGGGAGCTGTACAACATCGATGAGGACTTCTCGGAAGCGCACGACCTTGCGGCTGAAAACCCCGAAAAGCTGGCGGAACTCCAGGCACTGTTCGACGAGGAAGCGAAGAGGTTCCAGGTATATCCGCTCGACGATCGCTTCGCCGAGCGCGCCACCAACCCCGAGCGACCTTCGGTCACCAGGGGAAGGACAAGCTTCACCTACGCGCCCGGCACCGTGCGGGTGCCCGAGGGTAGTGCGGCGCCGGTTTACCAGCGCTCGCACCGGATCACGGCCGAAATCGAGGTGCCCGAAGGCGGGGCCAGCGGCGTCCTGATCGCCAATGGCGGTTCTGCTGCGGGCTATACGCTCTATCTTGAGGATGGTATTCCGGTGTACGAGTTCAACTTCTTCGGCAAGGAGCGCTATCGCGTCGCCGGCAAGACGCCACTGGCGCCCGGGTCGCACAGCCTGAGCATGGTTTACGAGCAGTTGCCCTTCGAGCCGATGAAGGAGGTGACCGGCGGCACGGCAACCTTGCTGGTCGACGGCAATGAGATCGCCAGCGGCGATATCAAGAAGGTGGCCCCGGCCCGGTTCTCGGCAACGGAAACCCAGGACATCGGCATGGACCTCGGCGCGACCGTTTCGCGCGCCTACGAAGACGAAGCCCCCTTCGCGTTCACTGGCACGATCAAGCAGGTGACAGTGGAGCTGCAGTAGCAGGGTTCCAGGCCACCCAAAAGGGTAAACCGCTATAACTCAAGGCCCGCATCCAGGATGCGGGCCTTCTTTTTGGCGTGATGCCCGCTACACCCGGTGGTAGATCTCGGCGCCGCTCTCGAGAAACTCCTCCGATTTCTGCTGCATCCCGGACTCCGCCTCGAGGTTGATCGCGGCGATCTGGCTGTCATCCAGCTCGCGCACCTCCTGGCTGATCTTCATCGAGCAGAACTTGGGGCCGCACATGGAGCAGAAGTGCGCCACCTTGGCGGACTCCTTCGGTAGCGTCTCGTCGTGGTAGGCGCGGGCCGTGTCCGGATCCAGACCGATGTTGAACTGATCCTCCCAGCGGAACTCGAAGCGCGCCTTGGACATGGCATTGTCGCGGATCTGTGCGCCCGGATGCCCCTTGGCGAGATCCGCCGCATGGGCGGCAATCTTGTAGGTGATGATGCCGGTCTTGACGTCATCCTTGTTGGGCAGCCCGAGGTGCTCCTTCGGCGTGACGTAGCAGAGCATGGCACAACCGTACCAGCCGATCATCGCCGCGCCGATACCGGAGGTGATGTGGTCGTAGCCCGGCGCGATATCGGTGGTCAACGGGCCCAGGGTGTAGAAAGGCGCCTCGTGACACTCCTTGAGCTGCTTGTCCATGTTCTCCTTGATCATGTGCATTGGCACGTGACCCGGACCCTCGATCATCACCTGGACGTCGTGTTTCCAGGCGATCTTGGTCAGCTCGCCGAGGGTCTCCAGCTCTGCGAACTGGGCTTCGTCGTTGGCGTCGTACACCGAGCCCGGACGCAGACCGTCGCCGAGGGAGAAAGCCACGTCGTAGGTCTTGCAGATCTCGCAGATTTCCTCGAAGTGGGTGTAGAGGAAGTTCTCCCGGTGATGCGCCAGGCACCACTTCGCCATGATGGAGCCACCGCGCGAAACGATGCCGGTCATGCGCTTGGCGGTCATCGGTACGTAGCGCAGTAATACGCCGGCGTGGATGGTGAAGTAGTCGACGCCCTGCTCCGCCTGCTCGATCAGCGTATCGCGGAACACCTCCCAGTTCAGGTCCTCGGCGACGCCGTTGACCTTCTCCAGCGCCTGGTAGATCGGTACGGTGCCGATCGGTACCGGCGAGTTGCGCAGGATCCACTCACGGGTTTCGTGGATGTTCTTGCCGGTGGACAGGTCCATAATGGTATCGGCGCCCCAGCGGGTGCCCCAGGTCATCTTGTCGACCTCGTCCTCAATCGAGGAGGTCACCGCGGAGTTGCCGATATTGCCGTTGATCTTAACCAGGAAGTTACGGCCGATGATCATCGGCTCCAGTTCCGGATGGTTGATGTTGCACGGAATGATGGCGCGCCCTTCCGCCACTTCGCGGCGCACGAAATCCGGCGTGATCTCGTCCGGCAGACGGGCACCAAAGCTCTGACCCGGGTGCTGCTGTGCGACGATGCTGCCTTCGGCGCGGGCCTTGGCCAGCTTCATGTTCTCGCGGATGGCGATATATTCCATCTCCGGGGTGATGATGCCCTGACGTGCATAATGCAGCTGGGTGACGTTGCCTGCCCGGCCATCTTTCAGGGAGCGTGCGCGACGCGGCTTGCGGGTCAGTTCGAAGCGTAGTGCGTCCAGGCTCTTGTCGGATTCGCGGGCGCGGCCGTATTCACTGGTCAGGCCGTCCAGCAGTTCGGTATCCCCGCGCTCCTCGATCCAGCCCTCGCGCAGCGGCGCCAGCCCCTTGCGCACGTCGATGGCGACATTCGGGTCGGTGTACGGACCGGAGGTGTCGTAGACGTACAGCGGCTCGTTGGCTTCGCCACCGAAACCGGTCGGGGTGTCGTCCAGCGAGATTTCGCGCATCGGCACGCGAATATCGGGGCGACTGCCCTCGATGTAAACCTTGCGCGATTTCGGGAACGGCTGCACCGAAGCGGCGTCGGCGACGATGCCGCGGCTGAAGGGTTTGTGCTGCTCTGCCATGTTATCGTTGTCCTTTGTTGTCGTTGTCGTTGTCGGGGCGCCGGCACTCTGCCGGCGGTGCTGTTTTCGCTTGTAGGGCCAAAGCTCCCCCAACCCGCCGCAATCGCGGCAGCATCGGGGAAACTCGCAGGGTAATGGGCCGTCAGTGGCTCAGATCGAGCCCCATCTGCCAGAACGCCACCTCCATCCGGGTCGCGGTATGGAAGGTTTCGGCCAGCTCGTCGAGCCGCTGTTGCGGCAGGCCACGGCACAGCTGATCGAGCAATTCGACCTCGGCCGCAGCCACCGCCTGGTACTCTTCGCTTGCGTACATCTCGATCCAGCTGCGATAGGGGTTGCCGTCGAGCCGGGTGGAAGGCTGCGCCTTGAGCCAGTTGGCGACTTCGGCGTAGCCGACGATGCAGGGCGCCAGCGCCGCGTGCAGGTCCGCCAGGTCGCCCGCCAGGCCGCAGTCCAGCACATAGCGGGTGTAGGCCACGGTGGCGGCGGCCTCCGGCAGGCGCTGCAGCTCGTCCTCGCCGACGCCCCACTCCGCGCAGTACTGCACGTGGAGGCCGATCTCGGTGTCGAGCATGGCGTTGATGCCCTGCTGGGCGTAGCGCATCTGTTCCAGGGTGCGGCTCTTGTAGACCGCCAGACCCCAGGCGCGGCTGAACTGCAGCAGAAAGAGGTAGTCCTGTTTCAGGTAATGCTGAAAGCAGGCGCGGTCGAGACTGCCGTCCCCCATGCCTCGGACGAAGGGGTGCTGGATGTAGGCATCCCAGTCCGGCTGGGCGGTGGCCTTGAGCTGTTCAAAAACGGACATCGCTATCTCCTCAGTCGTCCATGAGTACGTCGAAGAAAGCCTGTTCGAGCCAGGCCATGCGACGGAAACGGTCCTCGATACGTTCGCGCTCGGCGGCGTCGAGCGCCGCGAAACCGTCGAGCTGACCGCGCAGCCAGGCAACGAAGGCCTCGAACTCGGGCAGCACGTGGATATCGATCCACTCGCGCAGCCAGAACCGCTGCGGTGGCGTTTTCTGCGCTTCGCGTTTCGACCAGCTCAGGTAGACCCACTCGGCGCAGGCCAGTACCACGATCATGTCGGCGTAACCGCATGCCTGGGCGTCCTGCATCTCCCTGGCGAGCAGTTGCGCCACTGGGTTGAGACGCGGTGCGCGATAGGTCTCCGGCGTCACCTCTAGCGCCGCGAAGGAGCGCTCGAAGTAGTCGTTCTCGGCCGAGGTCAGCGCCGCCAGAAAAGCCGAGAGCACCCCCTTGGCCGCCATGTCGGGCGCCGCCGCGATGGTACGGGCGACATGGTCCGCCAGGGTGCCGATGAAGGCGTAGTCCTGCAGCAGGTAGCGGATGTAGACCGCGTCGGACAGGCTGTCGTCCCCGAGTTCAACGGTGAAGCGGTGCTCCACGGCGCCGCTCCACCAGGGCTCGGCCGCCGCGCGCAGCTGTTCGGAAAAGGGCGTGCTCATGAGCGGGGCTCCTTACTTGGGCTCGATGGCGTAGGTCGCCACGTCCGGGTTGGCCCTGGTCAGGCCCTGGGCCTGCATGAAGGCGCCGACACGCTGGTAACGGGCCTCGTCCAGCGCCGCCGGGCGCAGCGCGAAGCGGGTCAGGGTGTCGGCCCAGGCACGTTTGTTCAGCTCGTTGTCGAGGTCCTTCTTGTAGCTTTTGAAGCTTTCCCAGGCTGCGTCGGGATGATTGACGATGTACTGGGTGGCCTTTTCCAGCGCCTTCACGAAGCGGCCGTACTTCGGATCGTCGCGATCCTTGTTGTTGACCACCAGCACCAGCTCGTCATAGGCCGGAACGCCCTGTTCCTCGACATAGAAGGCTCGCCCCGGGTGTCCCTCGATGTCCATCTGGTTGAGTTCGAAGTTGCGGTAGGCGCCGATCACCGCATCGACCTTGCCGGCGATCAGCGACGGCGACAGCGACCAGTTGACGTTGACCATCTCGATATCCTCGAGCGACAGCCCCTGCTGCTTCAGCATCGCCTTGAGCAGCGCGTCCTCGAAACCGCCGACCGAATAACCGACCTTCTTGCCCTTGAGGTCCTTGATCGACTTGATATCGCTGCTCTGAAGCACGATCAGCGAGTTCAGCGGCGTCGCCACCAGGGTGCCGACGCGGGTCAGCGGCAGGCCTTCGTCGACCTGGACGTGCAGCTGCGGTTGATAAGAGACGGCCATGTCGGCCTTGCCGGCAGCGACCAGCTTCGGCGGCATCGACGGATCGGCCGGCTCCTGCATCTCGACCTCGAGATCCTGTTCGGCGAAGTAACCTTTCTGCTGCGCCACGATCAGCGGCCCATGGTCCGGGTTGATGAACCAGTCCAGCAGCAGCGTAACCTTGTCGGCCGCCAGGGCATTGGCGCTCAGCAGGGCACCGGCCAGCACGCCGGCCGCCTTGAGTTTAAGCTTTTTCATGCGTTTATTTCCTTGTCGTTGTTATCGTCGTCGAACAGGGTCTCCGGCTGCCAGGGCATCAGCCGTTTCAGCAGCCGGTCGATGAGGAAGTAGAGGCCGACCGCCATCAGTGCCAGCACCAGCAGCGCCGCGAACATCAGATCGACCTGCATGCGCGCGTTGGCGTGGAGCATCAGGTAGCCGAGGCCGGTGGAGGAACCGACCCACTCGCCGACGACGGCACCGATCGGCGCCACCGAGGCCGCGACCCGCAGCCCCGAGCCCAGCGCCGGCAGCGCCGCCGGCAGGCGTACCTGCAGCAACATGGCGCGCTTGCCGGCGCCAAGGGTCCGGGCCAGCTCGAGCCAGCCGCTCGGGGTATGGCGCAGGCCGTCGTAGCAGGCGGCGGTCACCGGGAAGTAGATGATCAGCGTCGCCATCGCCACTTTGGACGCCATGCCGTAGCCGAGCCAGAGCATCAGCACAGGCGCCAGCGCGAATACCGGGATCGACTGGCTCACCACCAGTACCGGCAGCAGCCAGGGCCGCAGCCGGCGGAACCAGATCAGCGTCAGCGCGCTGCCAAGCCCCAGCAACACGCCGAACAGCAGCCCGAGCAGGATCTCGGCCAGGGTCACCCCGGCATGTGCCAGCAGCAGACCGGTGTTGTCGGCAAGCGACTTGGCCACCAGCAGCGGCCCCGGCAGAATGAACTTGGGCGCGCCTGTGGCCCAGACCAGCAATTGCCAGATCAGGCACAGGCCCGCCGCCACGCCGAGTCCACGCAGCCATTTCATGCCGGCACCTCCGTCAACTGGCGCAACAGCTGTCCCTGCAGCTGCAGCACCTCGTCCTGGTCGACCGCCCGCGGCGGCAGGCCTGTAGGCTGTATCGGGGCCGTGAGGCGCGCCGGACGCCCCTGCAACACCAGCACCCGGTGTCCCAGGCGTAGCGCTTCGAGCGGGTCATGGGTGATCAGCAGCACGGTACGATCCGCCAGCAGATTGGCGGCAAGATCCTGCAGCCGGAGCCGGGTCACGGCATCGAGCGCCGAGAAAGGCTCGTCC
>JABXIM010000021.1 GCA_013373085.1 Oceanospirillaceae bacterium
GCAGCGTGTGTGATGACAGCGGCTCCGGGTGAAGTGCCAGCGAAGAATCTACGTGAAGTGGGTATTCAGTTGCGTGCTAAAGACGCTAAGTAACTAGAAAGAAAGCCCTGAGCGAAAATCTGATGGCGTTAGTTTAACCTTTCAGATCAGTTACATAGCTCCTCTATGTACCTTCTCTGAAAGAACAAGCTGTCTTGTCAGAATCTCCTCAGAACTTTCTGGAAGATTATCTGTTTATGAAAGAAGCCCGCGGGCTTCTTTTTTATGCCTATTTGATGTAGGTAAATACAATGTTTCCATGGGTTACAAAAAAGCAACACAAAGTTTCTATTTAAATTTCAATCTTGGCTTATCTCTTCCTACCGTTACAAATCACCAAACAAACAACACGTTTTGATCGCAACCTCTTCACTAGACTTGCGTTGATTATTTATTGATCAGCCAATAACCGTAAGTGATGGAGAAGCGAATGCGATTAAAAACCACGTTAAGCACGATAGGATTATGTGCGGCTTTAATAGGGTGTAATAGTGAATCAACGGAAGAGGGATTAGAGAATGGTGCTTCCAATACCATTAACTTTGATTACCAAGTGTCGTCGTTATTTCAACAAACCGTAAGTGACTCGAGTGAATCGACTTTGAATTATTTTAAAGTAGGTGATACGTCTTCTATCGTCTCTCGTGCTTTTACATCTGATCAAATCATGGTGGGTGAGTTACAAGTTACTCCAACTTCGGGTGGTGTCGCACAAGTGTTTACTTGGTCAATCTATTTAGATGAAGACACATGGGAGGCAGAATCAAATTTAAGTATTGATCTTGATCCTGGTGCTTACGACTTCGAATTGTTACTTTCTAAAGATGATTTTCAATATGTAGCTTCTACTACTTATGTAGTGGTGGATGGCACCAATGATGTGCCGATGACCATTTCACCTGTAATTGGTGACTTGGTTGTGAATGTCAGTGCAGTAGAAGAATTGGAAGATTTTAAATTCCAATACAGTGCGACAGAATTGAATGGTTTAACCGATCCGCAGATTGGTGTGTCTGTTGATGGAGCGGCAGAACAAATTTTTTCAATTAATCCAACCACTGGCTTGTCCGATACGTATCTAAATCTAGATGATGGTGCTCATCATCTTGACCTAAGACTATATGACGCCAACATCCAAGTAGGTAAATCCATCGATGCACAAGAAAATGTCACCATCGTCACAGGCCAAAACATCAATATGGATTTAGTGCCGTTACATGCAGAGACCCAACTGATCTTAACCGAAGCTGGTGGTGATGCGAACGTAACTGTGAACTTACCTCAGTTAGTGGTAGACGAAGTAGGCGGTATTAACAATCTACAAGCTATTTTTGCCGTGGTGGGTGCGAAGAATCCATTACAAGAAACTGTACTTACATTCAATCCTGCCTCAGGCGGATATGAAGCTAACTTTATATTAACGGATCTTCAATACGATGATTTAACGGTTGATATTACGTTCAACGAAGTAGACTCAGGTGAAAATATTGGTCGTTGTATTAACACTTGGACCTTAAGCGCATTGAGCCAAACTTTGAACTGTGAAATTCAATTACGTCGTCGCGCGGTAATTGGTGGCAGCTTATTAGCCGTCTTAGGAATCAATGTTTTCAATCAAGGCAGTGAGCCAGTAGCCGGTGCGGTGATTAAGGATCAAAACGATAACATCTTAGGTATTACAGGTAGCGGTACATGGGGCACAAAAGGTTATTTAAAAACCTATCTAAAAGCGGGTGACTACACCATCACAGCTGAAGATCAAACCAATAATCTAATGGGTTCAGAAGCGAAAACGCTAACACCATTGGATATTGAGAATGTGTTGATTGTGTTGAATTCGCCGATTCAGCGTATCGGAACAACCTGTGCGACGATCAAAGCGGATAATCCTTCATCGACGGGTGGTATTTATACTATTGACCCTGATGGCGATAGCTATGGTGTAGAACCGTTTGATGCGTACTGCGATATGACCACACAAGGCGGTGGCTGGACATTGTTTGCATATCATAAGGATGGTCATAATCAACAAGAAGTTGATGTAGTCGATAAAAATACTTTAGGAGTATATGGTGATGATCGTTGGGTAGCTATTAGGGACAGTATTACGACAGGCATGATGTTTATTGATGAAAATAGTTTGATTTCTCTAATATCAAAGGAAAAAATAGATCAAGCAAACTGTACTCAAATCAATTCAATAGATACCTTACTTTCTAGCGGTTTTATTATGCTGGATGAAAACTCGGGTTGTAGCGTAATGGGTTCAGATTATACATTTATAAGTATTCGATATAGGACCGTGTCTGGAGCATCAATATATCAATACTCTTCATTGAAATTTGATGTTTGGCCATATTTAGATAATAGTTCTGATAGTGAGCAAGATGAACTTTATTACTACATTAAATAGGTTTGAACGTTAATTTTTTGGAGTCATTTATGGCTCCTTTTTAAGAGTGCTTGCTGGTGGTTGCGCTAAAAATACATCAAAATTGATTTCATCAATCAAAGCGGCATTAAGCGTTACTTCTTCATACTGCCAGAAAATTTCATTATTTTTTTCGATGCGATAGCGCCATTGGTATTGGGCTTGAATCCAGCCGTTATCTAAAAGGCCGATATCACTCACCATGCCTTCTTCATCTTCGTAACTTAGCTGAAAGTGTTTGTCCTGTTTTGAAATAATAAACCGGTCTAATTTTGCGCTACCATCGCTCAATATGGCTTGCTTAATTACACGTCCAGCTTGTTTGCCACTAACACGCTCTGTTTGAGTATCGTCTGAAAGATTATCGATGAAATCCAATGCATGTTGCTCTAATACGCAGGGAAGCTCGAATAGCATGAATTGGGGTTGTGATGCCACTGGGTACACATTAGGTGTTTGTGAAATGACGGCTTGGCAATCAGGGCTACGCTGGCTTTTATCCCATTGTTTAAAGACGATTTGAAATATTAAGGTGTGCATGTGACTCGATTCGATTGTTGAATAATTCTATTAGAGCACATAGCTGTGATCTGATATATTTCTGATCTCAGTTTTTACATTTGGCTGCGGCCAA
>JABXIM010000081.1 GCA_013373085.1 Oceanospirillaceae bacterium
CCATCACGCCTAGCAAGACGGAAAACAATTCCGCTCGCCCGACTATTTCAGCACCCTGATAGGTAATAGTCGCGCCCCTTTTCAGCGGCGGCCAGATTATCGAGTTTAGGGATGGATTTTCGGAGGGCAAAGGTAAGGGCGTCGAAGATCGAGCTCTTGCCAACTCCGTTTGGTGCGGAAATCGAGCTTACCGCGTCCGGCTTGAATTTCAGGACGAGTGTTGCGCCTTGGTTGTTGATCCCACGAAAGCCTTCGATCTGAAGCTGCTCAAGAAACCAGCCGATCGGCGGCGCGATGGGTACTGACGGAGGGGGTGTTATCTCCTTTTCGACTGCTGCAGACACGCTCGCCTCGTCAGCCGACGCCGCTTCCGCGGCGCCAGATGCCGCTGCTTCAGCCTCAGCTGCTAGCAGGGCGGCCATGAGGATGTCCAAGATATCCTCACGCTTCATCGGAGTCTCGGACAGGTCGGCAAGCAAGGGCGTCAGAGCTGCGGCCAGATCAACGTCGAGTTCTGCTAAATAGGCGGCAAAGACTTCCAAGTTCGCCTCGATTTGCGCGGTGTCTTGGAAAGCTAGAGTTGGTTTGATCTTGGCCATGATGAACAATCCCTAAAAAAGTTCTACCGCGACAATCGAGAAGCGTCACTTTTGTTTGTAAATGTTCGCGCTGAAAAATTGCCAGTGATGGATGTGCGGCTTTCAAGCTGGCACCAATGCTAGGCGCGAATGCCTTGGTGTGCGCAGTATCGCCGAGAGGGGGAGTGACGCGCGGGTCCAGGTGGGAATATGAGGGATGACCTGCCAGGAAAATCGCCATCGAACAGGCGGGTACATAATCTGGTTCATTGCTTCCATCGTAGTCAAGTTCATGCTGCGACATCTTCCGAACGGCCGCTTTTGAGTATGCTACTCCGCAGCATCAGGCGAGGGCGGCCGGCTGGTTTGGGCCGATCTGGTATCTGTGCTTGTCGTTTCGCAGTTTCGGCGCCTGCTATCCACCCGCCATGTCATCGCCGCGAACGACGCCAACCAATCTGCGGAACTCACCGTCATCAGACGCCTGCTTCCAGAAGTTGATGAAGCGGCAGACCAACTGCAGGTTCTCCTTGGCGTAGTGTCCATTGCTGTCGATGCGGTCCAAGGAGGGCAGCATGTTGTCGTCCGTCTGTGCGCCTCGGAACTGGAACGGTAGGCCGGTGATGGCGCAGCGGTCTTCCTGGATGGTTAGCAGGTCCCGGATCAGCTTGTCCAACTCCGCGTCGGACATGCGCAGCTCCTTGTTCTTGACTGTCGTCGGGACCACCTGGCCGTTGGAGTTGAAGACCGTCTTGCCCACCGAATACTTAATGTCGGCAATCGATTTCTCCCGGGCACCGAGGTAGCGCGCGTCGGCCTTTTCACCTTTTGCCAGTTCGCCTTTGGCTTCTTTACGCAACAGGGTCGAGAACAGCCACAGCAGGGAATGGGCGTCGATCAGGCGGACGTGGTCTAGTCCTGCCTGATCCGCGATTGGCTTGCGGAGGGCATGCAAGATCCCGTTGAACTGGCTGTAGTTCTCCCAGGTGCAATTGCGCAGGGTGCGGAATTCCAGGCCGATCTCGCCGAAGATATGGTCGAAGCCGGTGGGCTGGATCGGCATGAAGCGATCCATGTCCTTGAGGAAGAACAGGTAGGCCATCAGCGGGTATTTCGCGCCGGTCGCCTTGCTCAATTCGTCGAACAACGCGCCTTCGTCCCGGTCGGTTCGATAGAGCTGGAACAACAGGCGTTCGAGGGTTTGCAGGCCGGTGCCTGTTGTCGCCGCTTCGATCAGGGCGCGGTGGTCGCGGTTGGCGTGGCCATATTGGTTCCGCCAGAACACCAAGTTGTTCTTAAGGTCGCCATGTGTCGCCTGGATTTCGATGGCGTCGATGACCTTGGCGACGATGGCGCCGGAGCCAATCCGATCTTCCGTCCAAGTTTCAGCGCCGAGGCGGATCAAGGCCTCGGCGCGGAGGCGGGGCTTGTAGCTTTCCCAGGCGGCGATGAGTCCTTCGTCAAACCGCGTGAAAGGGGCGTCGAAGGCGGTAATCAGCGACTGGAAGCGGGCGAAGGCGCTGGTGAAATCCAAGCCCTCCAGCAGATCAGGCGCTTTGGGTGCTTTGGCGGGCGCGCCGTCGTACCAGTCGAGGAAGTGCTGAAGGGCTGTCAGGCTGTCGATTTCTACCCGCTGTGTGTCTGGCCGCTTCAAGGGCGAAAGGGGCCCGTTGATGTTCGAGTTGCCGTTGTTTCGTTCGGTCAGAAGCGCGACGCCGTCCAGATGAGGTGGCGCGGGTGGTTGAAACCAGACACGAGTGGTCTGGCTCGTGCGGTGGATGGCAAGGACGCGCCCGACTGGGTTTCGGAAACCGATGATGTAGTCGGTCGGTGCCTTTGCGGGATCACCGTAGCGGGAACGGAGGAGGCGTTCTGCCTCGGCGGGGGCAAGAGTCATTCGGCGGCTTTCAGGGTGTAGGAGGTGAGGGCCAGCGCCAACTGGCTTTGCGCAGGGTGTCACATGCTGGGCGAGCCCCATGCAAGCGTGCCCGACCCTAGAAAGTGGATGCCCGCACGCGCCAGCCGGGTTTCAGGGCGGAGCGTCGAAAGTGCGCCGACATATGCTCCGAGTTGGGCAAGGTACGGCTGGGCAGCTTCGACAGGGGAGGCCGGTGCAGGCGACTTGTAGTCGATGATCACTGCTTCTCGCCCATCTTGGCTCAGGCCGAGGAGATCGACCGTGCCGCGGACCCGGGTGCCGCCTGCAATCTCTGTGTCGAATGGAAGCTCAGGGTGCAAGTCGGTGAAGCCATGCTCTGCCAATGTCTCACGCAGGCTTCTCGCCTGTTCCGTGAGAGCTGCGAGGGTCTCTGGCGAGAGGCCGGTTGCTGCGCCCAGATCAATTGCCCGGTCAGGGCGCTGTAGAAAGACTCGCATGGCAAGGTGAAGCGCGCTTCCGCGCAGTCTTGCATCGTCGAACGCCTCGCGCGAGAGAGCGGCACCAAGGGCATGGGTCTCGAGAGACCATAGCGCTGTCGCCTCACCGCCGTCGGATGGACGCAGGAAGAGAGGCGCGCCGCGCGGACCTGGAGTTTCCGGGCGACCGGGTCGGACTTCAGCTTCGGTTGCTGTTTCGATGCCTTTGTCAGCGAAGGACTCGGGGAAGGCCTTGCCATGGTTGGTCAGACGCGCAGGATGCTTCGACTTTCCGACAGTGATTTCTCCGGTTCCGAGTTCGAGCTTCCCTTCTTCAACCAGCAGTCGTGAAACCGTGTCCGCGTCTTCCTTCACGTAGTCTGGCCATTCCAGAACCAGCAGATCCCGTGCGCGTGTCATGGCAACATAGGACAGGCAGCGCTCTGTTACCGCGGCGGGCTCGCAGCGGACAGCTGCGAAATGTGCGGCCACTTCCCGGCATGCAACAGCGGGATGATAATGAATGGTTGCCCGCTCGAGCAAAGTTTCGGGAGCGTCCCAACCGGTGAATTCGATCCGCAAGGTATTGGCGCGCTCTCCGACAGTCCAATCGAGCCCGGTCACACAGACCACGGGCCATTCAAGCCCTTTCGACGCGTGCCACGTCGCGATCTTCACGCCGAGCGCTGTCGAGCCGCTCGGATCGGGACGTGCATCATCGCCCGCATCCGCGCGGATCGCGAGCCATGCGAGAAAGGATCGGATGTCCCAGCCGAAGACACCCGAGGCCGCACGGGTGACGGGGTCTGCGGCCTCGAATGCTGCGGCCTCCGCGTCAAGGCGGGCGAGGTCGGCGTGGGCGCGGGCAGGATCCTCCAGCCCGGCGGCCCAGTCATCGAGACCGGCCTCGGTCCGCAGCCCCGCAAGCAGCCTTGCAGCGGTCCAACTGGATGCCCTGTCCTGCAACGCCCCGAGAGAAGCCAGCGCGGGATGCCCGGCGAGGGTGCCATCCAGCACGGCAGTCAGGGCGGCTTCCAGCGACACGGCCGCCGGGCCATGCGTCAGGAAGATGACGGCGGAAAAGGCATCTGATGGATCGGCGATCACGGCAAGCGCCGCCCGGGCGACGGTGACAACCTCCGAAGTGAACCAGCCATCTTCGGCGAGATCCACGGGGATGCCCAAGTGCGTAAGGCAGTCTGCGTATTCCCGCGCCTTGTCGTGCGTGCGGCACAAGATGGCGACATCCGAAGGCTGCACGGGTCGGGGAGTTTCCGTCGTCCTGTCGACAATCGTGCGTTTCTCTTCCAACAGGCTGCGAATGCGCTCGGCGATGTGATGCGAACCCTTTGCAAGTGGTTCTCCCTTGCTGGTCGCGGTCTTGTTCTCGACACGCATGACGTCGATCGGTATTCCGCCAGCCGCGGTACGATGAGGTGCCAGGGGCGCATAGTCCGGAAAGAGCCCGGCGCCGAGATCGTTAACGAGGTTCATGATCCCGGGGACAGACCGCCGGTTGGTGTCCAACGTATGCGCATCATTGGGGCGCTGCGCAGCAAGGGCCGCCGCGAGGCGCGCGTCGGCCCCTTGGAACCCCATGATGGCCTGTTTGCCGTCCCCCACCAGGACGACGCGGGGGGCGGCCTTTATGAGATGCGCCAAAAGGGCGAACTGAACGGGGTTGGTGTCCTGGAACTCGTCCACGATCACGCAGTCGATTCCGTCCATCATTGCCGCGACAGCCTCGGGACGGGCACGCAGAAGGGCCTCTGCCCGGGCGATCATGTCGCCGAAAGCCCCGGTTGCGGCCACGCGCGGCGCGCTTGCGGTTTTCACCGAAGGACAGAACCCGTGGCGCGAAGTCCGCCGTCTCCTGGCGATCGGCTTCGCGGGTGACCGTTTCCCGAGCGTGTCGGGGTCCGGTCCGTTCTGGCTGGAGCACGAGATTGACCTGATCGAAAAATGCTGCGGCATCGCCCCGCCTGGCCGCCGTGCATCGCTCGAACTTGCCCGCGCACGGCTGGATCGGCAGTTCGCCGCAGTCTCGGAAGGTATCGAGATCAGATGCCCCGTCCGTGATCGCGCTGGGGCCCGGCTGGCGCCTGCTGCCACGCTCGACTTGATCGCGCACAGGCTTGGGACAAAAGCCGAGGACCTGATCCGCCCCCTGTCAGAGGATCCGGCCGACTGGCTCTTTGACACCCACGTTCCGCTCCCGGCAGCGCCGCGGACTTTCCCGGCCGATCGCACGATCGACCTCAATCGCGACCTCACCGGCTTGCGCCTCAAGGAAGACGGCACGGTGCGCCCCCAATCGCCCTCGCGCCTCGACACGCTGCTCGTGTCTCCTCTCGCCTGGCTTCTTGGCGAACTGGGGATCGAGGACAAGGGGTGGGGGCCGGATGCCCTCGATGCGATGGTACGCGGATCGCTCTTGCACAAGGTGCTGGAAGCGCTCTTCCCGCCTGGTCCACCGCCCGATCCCGGCAGCATGGCGGAGGCTGTACCCGTCGCCATCGACGCCGCTATCGAGGATGATCGCGACTTGCGGTTCCTCGCGGCTCCCGCCTGGACGGTCGAACGCCGTCACGTCGCTAGCGACCTCACACGCATTGCCATCCGATAGGCCGAGATGTTGCAAGAAGCCGGCGCAACCATACACGCGACCGAGGAATACCTGTCCGGCGAGGCTTTTGGCATGGGGCTCCACGGCAAAGCCGACACCCTGCTCAAATTGCCTAACGGGACCATCCTGGTGATCGATTACAAGAGCGGCAAATCCACCAAACGCGTGAAGCGCATGGAGAATGGCTGGGACGTCCAGGCCGCGCTTTACGGAGACATGATCCGGGGCAGCGCGCTTGCGGAGGGGAAGAATGCTGTCGCCGTGGGCTACCTCAGCCTTGCGGACATGGTGGCCGTGACCAGCGGCACATTGGCCGGAGACCCCTTTGGTCCCCTGGACGCCGATACGCATGGCGCGGCGAAGGAAAAGCTTTCTGAAACCGTCGCAGCCCTGCGGCAGGGACGCGTCACGCTGAATGGAGCGGTCGACGCCAAGTTCTTCGATGACCTCGGGGTCGGTGCCTATGCCCTCGACAACACGATCGTGAGCGAATTCCTTTGGGAGGATGACCAATGACATTCCAGATCGTTGGGGCCGGTGCAGGTGCGGGAAAAACCTGGCACATCCAGGAGACGCTGAGGGAATGGGTTGCCGGTCATGCAATCAGACCCGAACGCATCCTCGCTGTTACCTTTACCGAGACAGCCGCCTCCGAACTCAAGGGCCGTATCCGCGGGGCCTTGCTGGCGGCAGGTCGACTTGAGGAGGCTGCCGCGATCGAGCGGGCCTATGTCTCCACCATCCACTCCCTCGGAAAACGGATCTTGACCGAGCATGCCTTCGCTGCAGGCCTGTCCCCTTCGTTGCGGCTGATCGAGGATGCGGAGGCCGAATTGCTTCTGCGAAGGGCAATGGCAGACGCCGAAACGCTCAGGGTCTTCACCGATAATCTCGAAGCGCATGGCTATGCTTGGAGTTATTCAGGTGGCGACGCCACGGACGCATTCCGCAAGGATCTGCGTGCCGCCATCGCCAAGCTGAACGAGCTTGGGGAATTCGGCGACGATCCGAAACTGCCTGCGCGCGCGGCCGAAGCCTTGAAGACCGACTGGCCAAAGACGGACGCGAGCGGCGACAAGCTGGATGCAGGCTTGCGTCGCTCCATCGAAGCCATGCTCAAAGCTTTCCCGGACGGGATTGTCGATTGGGCAAAGAGCGGTGCCGCAACAAAGGATTTCACGTCGAACAATCGTGACCTCCAGCGCGGACTGTCGGAGGATGCCTACACCGACTGGGCCTGGTGGCAGCGTCTAACGAGCCTTCGGGTGAAGAATAGGGTCCAGCCGACCCCGGACTGCTACGACGACCTTGCCGAAGCCGTGATGCAAGCCGCTGGGGCATTGCCCCGCCATCCAGGCCCGAAGAACGAGACGGCGCAACGCCTGCAGATGCTGCTCGCTGGCGCACAGGAGGTGCGCCGCCTGTTCGCGCAGGCCAAGCAACGGCTCGGCGTGGTGGATTCGGGCACGGTACCGGGACGGGTTGCTGCAATGAGACCAGCCCAGTCGACGGGGGCTTCCTCCGGGCCGCAGGTCATGGCCCGCAGAGCCCTGGCGATCTCCCCCGGAACGTGCGAGGCGATTGCGCGAAGGGTTTTCGCAAGTTCGCCACCCGTGGCAGGATGTCGGCGCAGAAGCCCGCGCAGCTCACCGTCGGAGGTCCCGAGACCCAGTGCATCAAGAGCAACGGCAGCCATGCCGGGCGCAGGCTTGTTCAACACCGTCAGGATGAGATGCAGTGCTTCGGTCGCTCGATCCCGAGCGGGTGCGCCCGGCAGACCTCCGAGGTGAAGACCCAGATTGGCAAAGACAGCCTCCGCGTCGACCAGCCATGCGGGATCGTCGGGCAAAAGAAGGCCGATCTCCTCGGCGCTATGGACTGTGCCATCGTCCAGCATGCGTTGCGCTCGCGCGGCGGCGTGGCGCAATTCCTCAAGGGGGTCGCGCAGGGCAGTGACGGAGATGGGCGCGCCTGGTGCCATGCCAGCGGATTGAAACGTCGAAAGAAGACCGGACCCGGCAGGGATTAGACCCGGGAACGCCCTCACATTCACCGTCGAGCCATGATGGCGCTCGAGCATTTCTGCAAGAGCAACTTCGCTGGCTCTGGCCCCGATCCGACTGCCGCTTGATAGAAGCGGTAATGGGGCGAGGGCATCTTCGGCCTTGCAGGATTGCGCGTGTGCAAGCGGTACCAGATCTTCGGGGAGACGTCCTATGTCTCGCCACAGATCACGTAGCGATGTCAGATGGGTGCGCGCACGTCCCTCGGGCAGACGATCCACCTCCACGGACGCGGGATCCAGCGCGGGCGCGGCATGGATCAGATCGCTCAGGGCTCTCGATACGGCGGCGATCGTGGCATCGGGAGCGACCGCAAGGCTCGACTACCAGGGAGCGCTCTTCGCCTCCCTGATAGCTGAGGTGTCTTCAAAGGCCGCAGGAGGTGGGCAGAGGTAGGTTTCGGCCAACAGCGCCGGGCTCACGAGACGGACTGCGCCAGTCACCGGGTGAACGGTTGAAATGGGATCAAGGGGCATCTGAATACGGCGGGCGCCGCGCCGCGCTGGCCGAGGGCAAGGAACGGCCGGAGGATCGCGCCATCACGCCTAGCAAGACGGAAA
>JABXIM010000109.1 GCA_013373085.1 Oceanospirillaceae bacterium
AAGGAGAACTTACTTCCCGGTAAAAGCGGTTTAGGTGCTCCGATGATGTGTCTCGATTCGGCACGCTACGGCATAGCCTGGGGAGCCATTGGTGCTGCTATGGACTGCTATGAGTCGGCCAGAAGATATACGCTGGAGAGAGAGCAGTTTGGAAAGCCAATTGCTTCATTCCAGTTACAGCAGAAAAAGCTGGCAGAAATGCTAACTGAAATCACCAAAGCTCAGTTATTGAATTTCCGTTTGGGACAACTTTTCAACGAAGGAAAGGCGACAACTCCGCAAATTTCAATGGCCAAGCGCAATGCAGTTGAGGTAGCCTTGAATATTGCCAGAGAAGCCAGACAAATGCATGGTGGAATGGGAATTACTGGAGAATATCCGATGATGCGCCATATGGCCAACCTGGAATCCGTGGTAACCTATGAAGGAACGCATGATATCCATCTATTAATTTTGGGAGCAGATATTACGGGAATTCAGGCTTTTAAGTAGGAATGTAAGGTGACATAGAAATTATTAGAATAAAAAGGATAGCTTCCTTAACTTAAATTTTCTTTTTTTAGTTAATGAAGAAAGTTTTTATCTCATACGCACACAAAGACCAAGAACTTGTTGAATCCTTTCTCGAACATTTAAGTGGTTTAGTTCGAGCAAAAATTATTGAACCTTGGAGCGACAGGTTAATCTTAGTAGGACAAGAATGGGATGACCAAATATCTCAAAAAATCAATTCATCTGATTTTATTCTATTTTTTCTATCCTCAACTTTCTTGTCCTCTGAATATATTAATGAAAAGGAAATTGCCAATGCAATTCGACTACATGAAGACAATCAGTGCCTTCTAATTCCAATCTTCTTGAGACCCTGCGATTTTGAATCAAGTCTACTCTCAAAATTCCAAGGCGTACCTCGTGACGCAAAATTCATTACTGAACACCAGAACATTGATACTGCTTTCTTGGAAGTTGTCAAGGAGCTAAAAAAGAGTTTCGAAGAATTCTCTCCAAAGCAAAGTACCTTTCAGGAAACCCAATTAGCACCTTGTGACACACCTCCTGATTCAGAAATCTGGGTTGGAAGAAAGAAGGAACTCTCAATTTTAAATAGCTCTCCTTTTAAGGTCACATTTATCACTGGTTTCGGAGGTCAAGGTAAGTCCTCATTAGCAGCAAAATTCCTAAGTGATCAAAATGATATGAACACATATGATTTTTGGGACTGGAGGGATTTCAAGGAAGAGGAGAATCGGTTGTTTTCAAAATTGATGGAAATTGTAAAACGCTTTAACCCATCTATAGATTTAAGTCTTTATAGCGACCCAAATGAAGAAGACTTAATAGAAATATTTTTTAGTAGTATTGAAGATCGCAGCATCCTTTTTGTGTTTGACAACATAGACTCATATATAGACTATGAGTCATTTGTACCAACAAAAACACTCGACTTGTTAATTGCAAAAGCGTTGTCATCGAACCATAAATGTCAATTCGTTTTCACTTGTAGGCCATTCATAAAGAAAGCTGATGTTGGTTTTTTTCAACTTGAATTAAAAGGTTTGGATAAAGAAAGTTCAATTGACCTTCTTAATTCTTATGGCCTTTCAATAAAAAAAGAAAGGAAGGAGATATTATTTGAAGAGTTACACTCCCTTACCAATGGACATCCTTTCTGGCTACACTTATTGGCTGCTCAAGCAATGAAAGGAATAAACCAAGTTGAGGAGTTCATAACCAAGATTAAGGAACACACCGACTTCGATGAAACAGATGTCAGCTCCATTCTTTCTGAAAAAATCATAGACGAAATGTGGGATAGTCTAAATCCTAAGCAAAAGAAATTGCTTAGGTGTCTTACAGAGTTAATTAAAGGTGAAACCAGTGACAATATTCATAAAATGGTTCAGAATGAATTTAACTGGAACCAGTATAGTAAGTCATTGAAATCATTAAAGCATCTAAACTTAGTAGTAACTAAAACCAGAGAAGATGGCGAAAAGGAGATCGAATTACACCCATTAGTTAAAAGCTACGTAGTAAAAAAGTACCCAAGAAGTGAAAGAAATAAGTATATAACCTACATTTTCAATTACTATAATAAAATCACGTATGTTCTAAGAGAGCAAATAACAGGAAAGCACCCCTTAGATTTTTATGAGAACTGGTCTAATCAAATTGAGCTTGCTGTCAATAAAAATGATTTCACTGAGGCATTAAGGGGTTTAAATGAAATATCTGAGTCGATCCAAATAGCTGGTTATCAAGATGAGTATTTAAGGATTTGTAAGATTCTCTTTGGCCGAATGGACTTCGAAAGGCACCTAAAATTAGGAACCCCTTATTTTGAAAGGGAGCTGAACATATACATATCAGTGCTGAGTAATATTGGTAATTTTGAAATTGCTGAAAAGACAATCGAACGATATGGTTCGTCATTCTCAGAAAAGTCCAACTCATATGTTAATTATTGTGATTCAAAATGCTATTTGTTTTGGTCAAAACAAGAGTATTCAGAAGCCATATTTTGGGGTGAAAAAGCTGAAAAACTTAGTAAAGATGGGCAGCTTGAAAGGTCTGATCACAACTTGTATCTCGCATTAAGAGATTCTCGAGTCACTGAGAATGTAAGTCGATCTCTAGAGTATTTTTTATACGGTATGAACTTAGAAGAAATTCTAAGCTCAAACCAAAATGAGGACTTAAGTGCCCACTTTTATGGCAACCTTGGTAGATGCCTACATTATTTAAAAAGAGATGAGGAAGCTATCATTTGTTTCAAAAGATCATTTCTTTTGTGCTATAAAGAAGAACATGCAAATGTTCTTATGAATAGAGGATATGCATCACATTGGCTAGCACAATCATTAAACAAACTGAACGAGGGGACTTTATCCTACTTTTTTTATCACAACTGCCACTATTATTGGAGCAAGTACAGTCCTCATAGAGCAAAACAGGTTAAAGAAGAAATATCTGTTCTTAAAAACAACTTCAAAAATCTTACAGATCTTGAGAGAGTCGATCATGAGCAGATTGAATCTAAATGCATTAACTACTGTAAGTCAATCAATTACCAGTAATTTATAAAAGAATACAGTGATGGCTTATTCAAGGCCAAATTAGTATATTGATTGGTTGGCTTTTATTGGATGCCAAATCAATCAAATTGTGGAAAGTGCTATTCAGTCGTTTTCTGATGCGGTTAATAATGATACCATTGATATTAACCACCATTTTCACATCCTGATAAATACCTAGATAAGTCACCTTCACATGCCTTTGGTCAAGTTGCTCTAACTTCCATTGAGCGGAGTAGAAGTCTACTAAGTCATAGTCTTCATTTCTATCATACTCTTTGATTTGTGTCGATTTGGTGAAGAAGGCACCATCTTTATAATTGATATCTACTCTTACGCGGCCTGTTTTCTTTACAAACAGCCAAGGGATGTCCACAAAAAAGTCGAAAGTAAAGGAAGAATCAGCTGCATCAACCAGTAGCATTTCAGATCGGCTCTCTCCTTCTACCCACTCATATCCATCAACATCCAGAATCAGGTTCATCACCTCATAGATGCTGGTATTCTCTATAACAAATGAGCCTCGCAATGCTTCATACCCATCGGCCAGCGTATCGAGTTTGGTGATGGTTACGCCATCATCTTCCCAAACCTTTTGAGCATAGGTTCTACAAACATTGAAAGAACAGAGAATAACAATAATTAAGGCTGACCTCATTTCTGAATTAAAAAGTGGGGCGTAAACACATCAATCTTTTCAAATAA
>JABXIM010000172.1 GCA_013373085.1 Oceanospirillaceae bacterium
CAGCCCTTGAGGTAGACACGACCCTGGTCGTCACGGTCCATTTCGATCAGGCCCATCAGATCACGGTAGTGAGCCACGGCTTCATTGATATCCAGTACCCGGAGCTGTACGTGACCGGGACGCATTACACCTTTTTTCATGACTTATTCCTCGTTGTTATTGTATTGGCCACTGCCCGTGGCCTGGCCAAAATCGCACTCGATCACCAGGTCGCTGTGCGGAAAGATGCGACAGGCAAGCACCCGGCCACAGGCTTCATCGGCTTCGCTGACATGGGCGCGACTCATGCGCTTGCTGTCGTACCGGCCTTCCACCACGCGGATACGGCACAGGCCGCAGCCGCCGCAGCGACAGCCGACCGGGATCGCCTTGCGCGCAGAACTTTCCATGGCATGCAGCAGCGACTGACCGGGCTTGCAGTTGAACTCGGTATCGCGGTTGGTGACGCTGATTCGGTAATGCGCCAATGCCCCTCCCGTCGGTTTGAGCTCTTTCATTGTTTTTCTCCTGGCTCATCGTGAAAGCGGTCGCGGTGCTTCACAGGATACGGCGATATCGTTCGCCTGATCGCCAGTATAAGCGGCTAAAATCGGGATGTTATCCCAGCATTCAGCATCATAAATTCCCATATATGGGATACTCTTATCAGATCCGCTTGAACAGCGCCGAGCGGCCGCTGGCTTCAGCGCCGTCAGCAGCGGTAACGAAGCGCTCCATATGAATATCCCGCTCGAACAGCCGTCCCTGCATCAGGGTGCTGATGGCGGCGTCGATCATCGGCGGCGGACCGCAGAGGTAGGCCTTGTGACCGCTGAACCGGTTGCCGAAGTGGTGTTTGACCGCCTCGTGCACGAAGCCGGTGAAACCGGACCAGTCGTCGCCATCCTCCGGAGCGTTCAGCGCCGGGATGTAGTGGAAGTTGTCATGCTCGCGCGCCAGCGTCTCGAAGATCTCACGGTTGTAGAGTTCACCGATGTTGCGGGCCCCCTGGAACAGATGGATCTGCCGCCCGTCACCCTCTTCCAGCAGGTCGAGGATCATCGACTGCGGACTGGAGAGGCCCGAACCGCCGGCGATGAAGATCATGTCCTGGTCATCGGACTTGCGCACGAAGAACTGCCCCAGCGGACCGCTCAACGGCAGGCTGTCACCGACCTGGAGCTGCTGGTGCAGCCAGGTGGTGCCGAGGCCGCCCGGCACCTGGCGCACGTGCAGTTCGACATGCTGGCCGTCGCTAGGCGCATTGGCGATGGAGAAGGCACGGGTGCCCTCGACGCCCGGGATCTGCAGGTTGATGTACTGGCCGGCCTGGAACGCCATCGGCCGGTCCAGCGCCAGACGGATGCCCTTGATGGTCGGCGACAGGTCGCGGATCTCGACGACGCTGCCCTCGAAATCCTGCACCGGATGGCCGGCGAAATCCGGATCGACGTCGATATCCGCCTCGATCACCATATCCGATTCCGGACGGGCGCAGCACACCAGCACCTTGCCCTCGTCCCGTTCCATGTCCATCAGCGCGAACGGCGAGGCATCGCCGAGATCGGCCTCGCCGTCCAGCACCTGCACCTTGCAGGTGGCGCAGGTGCCATGGCCGCAGGCGAATGGCAACCAGACGCCTTGGCGCAGGGCGGCATCGAGGATGGTCTGACCCTCTTCGACCTCGATCAGGTCGCCGGTCGGTTCGACTGTGACTTGATAGCTCATGATGACCTCCTTCAGACGCCGGCGGACTGGAAGCCCTTGAGGTCCGGCGTCTGCATACGCAGCAGTGATTTGTGGCCGATACCCTGTTCGTTCAGCGGCCTGTCCAGCATCGGCTCGAAAGGTTCGCCGTCGAGCAGCCAACTGACCCGGCCCCAATCGACCTGCGCCCATTCCGGATGCAGTCCGAAAACCCCGGCCATCGCTTCGTCGCGCAACTGGGCGAAGCGGGTGTCCGGCGCCAGCGGGAAGGCGACGGCCGAGCAGAACAGCAGATGACGGTCCCAGCCGACGTACACCAGTTGGTTGCCATGGAAGTTTTCGAGACGGTCACGAACCTCGCCGTGATAGTCGGGAGTGATAGCTTGAATCGGCATAACGGTATCCTCGCGCGGCGCCGGCGCAGCGGCCCCGCGTTGTTGTTCTTTTTCAGTGAGAGATTCAGGCGACGCCTTTCCAGGCGTTCCAGCGCTGCTCGTCCGGCGAGCCCTTGATATCGAGGTTGTCGGCGCCGACGTTCATGCGGTAGTAGTCGCGCAGCACATCCTCGACGCCGGGGCCGCCGCAGTTGCCCTGGAAGATCTGGTGTACCGGCAGCCAGGACTGGACGTACTTCTCCGGTTCGTCGACGAAGATGTCGTGACAGCCGTCGGAGCAGAAGTGGTAGCGTTCGCCGTTGTAGACCGTCTGCCGGTAGGCGATCTGGGTCGGATCGTCCATCTCGGTAAAGCCCATCGGGATCTGGCAGCAGTTGCACAGCTGTGGCAGACCCGGGTTGTAGAAACGCTTGCCCTCGGCCTCCATCTGCCGGGCCAGTTCCCAGCGCGGGCGATAGTACTTGTCGAACGTCTCCGGATACTTTTCGCTGAGCCAGTCGAGTTCCTTGTCGGTCGGGATCCAGGTATGGAATCCGGCAGCCTGGCCATAGTTGTAGAAGATCCACCAGGCCTGGTGCGAGACGTGCTCTTTCTCTTTCTCGGTGGTTTCGGCGTACTTCGGCATACGAATGCCGTAGCGCGCCAGGTCCTTGAACAGCGAGCCTCCGGCTTCCTCGAAGTAGACCTCCCAGGCCTCTTTCCAGCTCATCACCTTGTTCGGCAGCATGTAGTCCATCATCATTGCGACGATCGACAGCAGCCGGGTACCGCGCCAGAACCACTTGTCGATCCATTTCTGCACGATCGGCACGTTGTCTTCGTGCTGCTCGAGCAGGAACTTGATCACCTCCAGCCCCAGCGTCATGTGCCGCGCCTCGTCGGACTGCGCCGAGAAGCCGAAGGTCACGGTCGCCATGTCGCCGTTGTAGGCGGCGCCGGACATGAACGGTACGAACAGCAGATTGGTCAGCACGTATTCGAAACTGAAGCTGATCGCCACCAGGTACTCGAACGGGCCGGCGCTGCGGGCATCGTCGAAGAACGACTTCGGCACCGACAGATACCAGACACGGTCATGCATGTGCGACCAGTCCTGGAAGCCGTCGAAGAACTTGTTGTAGTGGCTCATCGCGTGGATCTGGGTCTGCACATGGCGCAGCTCGTCGATCGACTGCATCTGGCAGGCGATGCGGGCACCGACACCGCCGAACTGCCGGCCGGTGTGGGCGAAGCCCTGGAACGCCTGGTACTCCAGCGGCGAGACGCCGGTCAGGAAGATCTTCAGTGCGTTGGCATAGCGCGGGTCGGAGATGTTCAGGTGGCCGTTGTTCTGCGCAAAGGCATCGAAGATGGCGTAAAGCTTCTTCTCCTTCTCGGCCTGATATTTCCAGTAGGCATCCATGGTCAGCCGGAAGGGGTCTTCCCACTTCGACCAGTCGGTGATCTTGATGCCCTCGAACTCCTCGTACGGGAAGGCCTCCTTGCGGTCCTGATAGGAAAACTCCCAGTCCAGGTCACGGGTCAGCAGACGGTACTTGTCTTTGATATTCAGTTTCTTGGCGGCCATATCAGTTACCTGCTTGTTATTCTGTTATCGGTTCCAGCTCAGGCTGAGCTCGTCGTCGTCTTCATCGACGTTGCCGCCGAGGGTAATCAGGTTCAGATGCAGCTCCTGCACGTCCCAGTCGCGGCCAAGCTTTTCCTCGACCGTTTCCCGCCGGACCACCAGCCGCCCCTCGTTCTCGATGCGGATCATGGCCGGCTGATAGTTGACGGTAACGGAGGGGTTGTCCTCCTCGATCGCTTCGACGATGTAGCGGGACAGGTCGTTGTCCTGCAGTGCGAGATAGACTTTCGACATCGGGCCTCTCCTCAGTTGATGCCGGCTTTCGCCATGCGTTTTTCCAGTTCAGCCAGCGCCTGTTCCAGCGCCTCCTCGCCCAGCATCTCGCGGGCCAGCGGTGACAGTGCTTCGGCGGCCTTGCCGCGCCATTTCGCCGCCCAGTCCCGCAGCAGCGCGCGGTTGTCGTCGGATTCCGCGGCCGCGGTCTTGAGCACCGCATCGACCCAGCGCGTGCGATCCTTACGCCACTCCTGCATGAATTCGGTCAGCATCGCCACGTCCTGGCCGCCGTTATCCGCCAGCCAGGCGTCGTACTGGTCGTAGACCAGCTGCCCGATCAGGCTGTCGAGCACCAGGTCCTGAGCCACGAACAGCTCGAACCAGTCACGCGTCACCAGGGTTTCCTCGCAGAGTGCACGCAGCCCCTGCCATAGCGGGTCCTCCATCCAGGCCCGCTTGGCTTCGATCAGCGCCTCGCCGCTGTTGCCATCGAGAATCAGGCCGATTCGCGAGAAGTACTGGGCGATGCCGAGACGGTCCATGCCGTCGTAAAGCATCGCCTGGGTGATCGCGGTGCCGTAGCCATAGGCGGTGCCGTACATATTATTGAGGTTGGCGGCGTGCTCGACGTGACGCAGCGGTACCAGAAAACGGATCAGGCCGGCGCGAATACCGTCGCCGAGACGGTCGGCCAGGTTGCGCTTTTCGAAGAAGGCGTAGTTGTTCTCGGCATTTTCCTGCATCCGGGCACGCTGACCGACGTAGGCGCCGTAGTAGTACTGGCGCGGATCCCGGAACGCATACCAGTCCTCCATTTGAATCGCAGTACGGCCCTTGTCGTTCAGCTCGTGCTGCGGCTGCCACAGTGGCCGGTAGTGGAAATTAGTTTCCGCCTGGACGTCGTAGGTCGCCTCCTGATAGCGGGTCGCGGGCTTGTCACCGAAGCGACGGGCGATATTCGCGTAGGTCTGGCGCACCGGCTCCAGCGTCGAAGTCTTGATTTCGATGGTCATGATGATTCCCTGTCGCGGGTTGTTTTTGTTAACCGGGATAGCGGTTCTGGTTACGGGACATCAGGGTGTCCTCGCCCCAACGCCACCTTTCGAGCTGGGCATCGACAGCGGCTTCCTGATCGGCGCTCATCGCCACCACCGCGTTGGCGCGGCAAAAAGCGTCGAAGGCGGGACGGGGCAGCACCAGTTCGACGAAAAGGTCGGGATCGCCGATGGCAAAATCGAATTCGACGAATCGCTCGTCGGGCCGGCTGCGCACCCTGATGTACTTGGTCAGGCGATCAAATGCGCCGGGGGCGCTGTCGTCGCTGTGTGAAGGGATGTTTCTGTTCATCGCTTTTTTTCTCTTATGCGCTGATGAAGTCACATCAGGGTTAGAGCAACCGCTGTGCCAGCTTCCGAACGAACTAGAGAAACAACCGGACAGATGAGCTTATCTTATTGTTTTATAATGGTTTAATTCTTGTTGCGCAGTCGAGACCCGGTCGCAAGGAAACGCCATCTTTCGGATTTGAATGCTGTGAGGATCGATCAGTTGATAAACTTTGATCAGGTGTTTTTCACCATTTGATCAATCCCCCCTCCACTTAATCCGGTTCTTCGCGGATTCGAGGGAAAGCAGGCGCTGAACCCCAAGATGGATGGGCCGCAATGGCACTTCGTGGTCAGTTCGCAGCGGGTTTGTTGCGGCCTAACCCATCTTTGCTTTCGACCTCCGCGGTGCTGTATCGACACTCCAAGATGGGTTACACGACGCCCTGACCGAGTCAGAATCGGATATCCCGTGCTCAAGCGCCGTTTCACCCAACCTACGAATTACGCTTTATTCCCCTTCCATTCCGTAACCAAATCATTCAAGAATAAAAAGGCCAATGCCAAACCAGACAAAGCCCCGGATATAACAACAATGGCCAGTGCCAAAGATCTTCAGTTTCCGGAAATCGGAGACCTGCTGTCACAAATTCGTTTCGAAACCGACCGCGGCAAAATATGGTTGAACGAACAGCGCATGCTGCTGATCCACGCCAGCGGCATGGGACTGCTGCGTAAGGAACTGATCGAGACCCTGGGGGCGAACCGCGCACAGGGATTCCTGATGCGCTTCGGTTATCATGCCGGCTGGAAGGACGCCGAAATCGTCGCCAAGGTGCGACCGGATTTGTCAAAGAAAGAAGCCTTTTTTGTCGGGCCCCAGCTGCACGCCATCAAGGGGATGGTGAATGTCCGCGCGACGGAACTCGATTTCGATATAGAAGCCGGAAATTTTTACGGAGAATTCGACTGGTTCGACTCCTATGAGGCCGAGTTGCACCGCCAGGATTTCGGCCTGTCGACGTGCCCGGTGTGCTGGACGCAGATCGGATATGCCAGTGGATACACGACTTTTTACATGGGTCGCAGCATCATCTTCAAGGAAGTCGCGTGCAAAGCCGGCGGCGCCCCCCATTGCCATATCATCGGCAAGCCGGCCGAAGAGTGGGAAGACCAGGCCGAGCTCGAACGCTACTTCCTGCCGGACCCGATTGCCGAAGAGCTGTTCGCACTGCGCCACGAGCTCAGCGAACTGAGGGACAACGTGCGCTCCGCCGGACAGGACGACGACCTGCTGCTCAATTCGGTTGGCCAGTCGCCGGCCTTCAAACAGGTGTGCAACCTGATCCGTCGCGCCTCGTCCAGCCGCGTCACGGTGTTGCTGCAGGGCGAAACCGGCGTCGGCAAGGAGGTGGTGGCCCGCGGTCTGCATGAAAGCTCCGATCGCTGCGACCGGCCGTTTGTCGCGGTGAACTGCGCCTGTATTCCGCCAGACCTGATCGAAGCGGAACTGTTCGGCGTCGAGAAAGGCGCGTTCACCGGCGCCACCCAGTCTCGCGAAGGCAAGTTCGAACGCGCCAACGGCGGCACCATCTTCCTCGACGAGGTGGTCGAACTCTCCCCCCGCGCCCAGGCCACGCTGCTGCGCGTGCTGCAGGAGGGCGAACTGGAACGGGTCGGGGACAACCGCACCCGCAAGGTCGACGTGCGGGTCGTCGCAGCGACCAACGAAGACCTCGAGCAAGCGGTGCAGAACGGCAAGTTCCGCGCCGATCTCTTCTACCGCCTCAATGTTTTCCCGGTCAAAATTCCGCCGCTGCGCGAACGCGCCGAAGATATTCCGCTGCTGATCGAACATTTCCTTGGCAAATACCATGCGCTTTACAACAAACGCACCCTGGGGGTCTCCGACCTGGCACTGGAAAGCCTGCTGCAGTATCGCTGGCCCGGCAATATCCGGGAACTCGAGAACATGATCGAACGCGGCGTGATCCTCACCGACAACAACCATACCATCGATATCGAGGCCTTTTTCCCCTCGCTGTCCGAGCCCAGCCATCCACTCAACAGTATCAATCGTTCAGGCAGACTCAGTCCGAAACCCGCCTTGGGCAGCAGCGCACAGCCGCAGCTCATTGAGCAGCTGCTTGGCGAGGGTTTCAGCCTGGATGCACTCGAGGCGCAGTTGATCCAGCTGGCGCTGGAAAAAGCCGACGGTAACGTCTCCCAGGCTGCCCGGTTGCTGGGCGTGACCCGTCCCCAACTGGCCTATCGGCTGAAGAAACAGGACGCCGGCTGAGCAGCTATCGCAGTTGTTACTGCGGATCGAGGTAGCCACCGCAGGAGCATTCCGGAGTACCTACGGGCCTTTTGAAGGTATAGGCCGCGGGTTCATAGATCAGCTTTTCGCGGGCTTCCTTTTCGTTGCCCCCGGCCAGACTGAACGGCAGCGAGACCGCCCAGACGGTGGTGCCGATGAGCGTCGCCACCAGGCCCGCGGGCCGGCAGATCAGCGTCTCGACGACCATGTCGCAGGCATCCAGCTGCTGCGGCGCCCGGTATTCTTCCGCCCGCAACGGCGACAACGACGGCATCCCAACAAGCAGCAATATGAGCACCAGACTGAGCTTGCAGCGGTTGCGAGCGGGACATCGGGCCATGATCAGATACTCACCTTTCCAGAAAACTGATACTGGTTGCTTAGTCGCAGAGCGAGCCGCAGCGACCTCAGCGCATTATAGCCAGCAGTGCCCGGGCGGCGTCGAGGGTGCCGTCCTGACCGGGCCCATAGCCGCTGCAGATGTCTTCCAGCAGGCGCCGGGCTTCCTGCTGCCGCCCCTGCTGCAACCAGAGCCGGCCGAGGCTCAAGGCCGCGCGTAATTCCTGGGAATGCGCACCCTGCCGATGCGCCGTGGAGAGGGCACGTTCGAAACAGGCCTGTGCCAACAGGACGTCGTCTTCGTCCGGATCCCGGCTCGCGGACCGCTGCAACAACAACTCCCCTTCCAGTCGCTGCACTTCCGACCGGTACATTCGCTCGCCGGTAGACTCGATCGATTCCCGGGCATCGCAGAGTACTCTGAGCCCTTCCTCCGCATCGCCTGCCAGGCCATGCGCCTCCGCCAGCAGCGCAAGAAAATGGGAACACCAGAGCTCGGCACCGGTAGCCCGAAAGGCCGTCAACCCGGCCCGAATCAGGCCAACCCCCTGCTCATACTGGCCCCGCAGGACCTGTCCGGCCCCCAGCAACACCCTGGCCCAGGCCCCCCAGAACTGGTAACCGTGCTCATCAGCCAGCGCCACCGCCGCCGCTGCATGTTCGCAGGCCCTTTCGCCGTCGCGCAGCTGGATATCGACTTCTGCAACCAGCCCGAGACCATAGGTCGTTACATAAGGAAGATCCAGCTGCAAAGCCAGTTTCAGCACTTCGTCACCACGCTGGCGCGCCACTTCCGGTTCTCCGAGATGCGCCAGCACCCAGGCCAGATAACCCAGCGCGAAGACGCCGGGATCGAGGCCGTAGCGAAACAGATGCGCCTGATGCTGAGGCGCTTCATACAGCGCCATTACCTGCTCGAAATGGGTACGGGCGGCCCTCGGATCGCCGAGATTGAAGCAACTCGAACCCATCGCACGGTGTGCCTCCAGCAACAGCGAGGCGTCCTGCGTGCGTTGCGCCAGCGACAGCAGACACTCCGCATAGTCGCGCCCGCTATGCAGCTGGCCCCGCACATGGTGGTAGTTGCGAAGTCCCAGCAATACAGGAAACAGTTGATACTCGGTGCCGGCGCCGCCCTTAAGGTCCAGCGCCCTGCCGTAATTCGCCCCGACATCGGGAGCCGCGTACCCCTGCCCCGCGATCAGCGCCGGTCCCAGATCGATACGAATCGCGAACTCGATACGGTCCCGCTCCACACTGTCCGGCAGGCGCTGAAGCAGTTTCAGCGCCGAATTGAAATGACTGATAGCTTCGGTCACCGATGACTGCTGCATCGCCTGCTGTCCCGCCCGGTGCAGGTATTCGACCGCCTTGTCGAGGTTACCGCTGCGGCTGTAATGATGCGCCAGCTCCTTGCAATGCGCCTCGAGATGGCCCTCGAACAGCATCTCGATCGCCCGGCCGGTCCGCTCGTGCAGGCTGCCCCGGCGTTCGCGCAGCAACGAGTTGTAGGCGACTTCCTGGGTCAGCGCATGCTTGAAGGTGTATTCGATCTCCGGAAAGGCCGGGCGCTCATAAAGAAACTCTCCGCTCTTGAGCCGCGCCAGTCGCTGACGCAATGAATCTTCAGGCAGATCGACCACCCGCCGTATCAGGCTCCAGGGAAACTCCTTGCCGATCACCGCCAGGACCTGCAACAGCTCCTTCTCCTGCGGCGACAGGCGGTCCATTCGGGCGCAGAGCACGCCCTGTACGGTCGTAGGAATGGTCAGCGACTCGAGTTCACGTACCAGCCGGTAGTGCCCGACGGTCCCCGCCAGCACCTGCTCCTCGACCAGCGTCTGCACCACCTCCTCGAGGAAAAACGGATTTCCCTGCGTCTTGGCCTGCACCAGGGGCTTTAACGAATCGAGGGATGAATCGTTTCCGAGCAGGAACTCCAGCAGCTCGCCGGCTTCGGTAAGCGCCAGCGGCTGCAAACGAAGCGGGATATAGTCCGCGACATTGTGCCACCTGTGCTCGTACTCCGGTCGATGGTTCAGCAACAACAGAATGGCAGCGTGCTCGATACCGTCGACAAGAAAATCGAGAAAGCTCTGGGTCTCGCTGTCGAGCCACTGCAGGTCCTCAAAAACGAGTATCAGCGGCTGTTCGCGGCTTTCGCACAGCAGTAGTTGGCGTATCGCCTCCAGCGTTCGCTGACGCCGCATCCGCGCATCCATCTCTGCCAGTGGCGAATCCGCCTCGGACATGCCCAGCAGATAAAACAGGTAGGGCAATGCCTGCTCAAGTGCCGGATCCAGCGCAACGATTCGGCCCGCGACTGTTTCCCGCCTCCGGGCCATGTCATCCTGCGTACTGATCTGCAGGTATTGTTTGAGCAGTTCGATCAGGGGCAGATAGGCGAACGCCTTTCCATGGGACACCGAGAAGGTTTCCAGTACCCGGCAATGCTGCTGTACCCGCTGGCGAAATTCGTGGAACAGCCGCGACTTGCCGACGCCCGGCTCCCCCACCACGGCTACGATTTGGCCGCGACCGGCCTGTACCTGCTGCAGCGCCCCGTCGAGTTTCGCCAGCTCTGCCTGACGACCGACGAAACTTGCCAAACCGCGGCGTGCGGCGATCTGCAGACGCGTATGCAGAGGTCCCGTACCCAGCACTTCGTAGGCATTGACCGGCGAGTTCAGTCCCTTGACCGGCATCGCGCCCAGCGCCCGGAATTCGAAATAGCCCTGCACCAGCCGGAAGGTCGACCCACTGACAACAATACTGCCGGGCGCTGCGATCGACTCCATGCGCGATGCCAGATGAATGGAGGGGCCCACCGGATCGTAGTCGACCTGCAGGTCCTCGGTGCGCACCGACCGCACCACGACCTCCCCGGTGTTCACCCCAACACGGATCTTTAGCGCACTATCCTCTTCCCGGCTCAAGCCTCCGGCATAGCGTCGCATCGACTGTTGCATGCGCAACGCCGCATACAGAGCGCGCTGTGGATGGTCCTCATGGCCAATCGGCGCGCCGAACAGCGCCAGTATGCCGTCGCCCAGTGATTTGGCGACATAACCTTCGTAGTGATGGACCGCCTCCATCATCAGAGTGAGCACGGGATCGATAAGGCGCCGCGCGTCCTCGGGGTCAAGATCGGCCACCAGCGCGGTGGAGCCGGACAGATCGGCAAACAGCGCTGTGACGATTTTGCGTTCACCGCCGACAGGCTGTGTCGAAGCTCGCACTGGTTGCTCGGACAGGATTCGCTGGATGAGATGAGGTGGCGTGTACTGGATCGGCGCCCGGAAACTGGCCGTTCTTGCGCCAGCTTCCAGAGGGGTACCACAGGTATCGCAGAAGCGGGCAACCGCGCGCAAGCTGGCACCGCAGCTGGGGCAGATCTTCGCCAGCAACATACCGCACCCGACACATTCGAGTGCCGACTCCGGGTTTTCGCGTCCACAACTTTCACAGCGCATGACAGGACGGGTACCCTGGCTCAGTTCGATTGTAATTCCCCTAGGCCGTAGACCCGGGAACCTTTGTCAGCGCCGCGGTTGCAGGGGCGTTTCCGTGCCCGGGCAACCTCGACCCCCACAAGAATAGCGTCGGCTGCTCAGTCCGGATAATCTCGCTGCCGTTCGCCGGTATAGAGCTGACGCGGACGTCCGATCCGATTGGGACTGCTGTGAAACTCGTTCCAGTGAGATATCCAGCCGATAGTACGCGACAACGCAAAGATGACGGTAAACATGCTGGTCGGAATGCCAATTGCCTTCATGATGATGCCGGAATAGAAATCGACGTTCGGATACAGCTTGCGCTGGATGAAGTAATCGTCCTCGAGCGCGATCTGTTCCAGCTGCTTGGCGATTTTCAGCAACGGCTCGTCTTCGACCCCGAGTTCCGCGAGGACGTCGTCGCACGCCGCCTTCATCACCTTCGCGCGCGGGTCGAAGTTGTGATAAACGCGGTGTCCAAACCCCATCAGCCGGAAAGGATCCTCTGGATCCTTGGCCCGCCGGATGAACTCGGGTATGTGCGACTCATCGCCAATTTCCTGCAGCATCGCCAGCACCGCTTCGTTGGCGCCGCCGTGTGCCGGTCCCCAAAGCGCGGCGATACCGGATGCGATGCAGGCAAACGGATTCGCACCGGAGGAACCCGCCAGTCGCACAGTGGAGGTCGACGCGTTCTGTTCATGGTCCGCATGCAGCAGGAATATCAGATCCATCGCCCTGGCGAGCACCGGATTCGCCTGGTACTCCTCACAGGGTGTGCCGAACATCATACGCAGAAAGTTTTCGGCATAGCCCAGGTCGTTGCGCGGATACATGAACGGCTGTCCGATCGAGTATTTGAAACACATCGCGGCCAGCGTCGGCATTTTCGCTATCAGCCGGAAGGCACAGACCTCGCGATGATGGGCATCGTTGATATCGAGCGAATCATGGTAGAAGGCCGACAGTGCGCCGACGCAGGCGACCATGATCGCCATCGGGTGGGCGTCGCGACGGAAGCCCCGAAAGAAATAGGTGATCTGCTCATGCACCATGGTGTGACGCATGACGGTGTTGACGAACTCCGCCTTCTCAGCCGGCGACGGCAGCTCGCCATTGAGCAGCAGGTAACAGACCTCGAGGTAATCGGACTGTTCCGCCAGCTGCTCGATCGGGTATCCCCGGTGCAGCAATATGCCCTTGTCACCGTCGATGTAGGTGATGCTTGAGTCGCAGGCAGCGGTGGACACGAAACCCGGGTCGTAAGTAAAAAGACCTTTGCCGCTCAGGGCGCGAACGTCAATGACGTCGGGGCCCAGGGTGCCGGAATAGACCGGCAGTTCAATTGTTTCGTCCAATCCATCTACGCTCAAACGTGCTTTTTTATCGGCCATGAAAAAACTCCCGAGTGCGCTCGAAGCGCTGCAGATATCGTTACTGTTATTTTAGTCCGGAATCGCTTGTCGCCCGCGATGGCCGCAAGAGGAAAGCGTCTCGCGGAGAAGAGCGGTTTAGAGATGCCGGCCGAGGGGGTTTACGGATTGAGGCGCGGGTCGCCTCACGAACTCCGTAACCTGACGTAGGATCGTCAGCGCGACAGCACCGCCTTGCTAGCCTGCCAGCGGTCCAGTATTGCGCGTGCATCGTTCCTGGTCGGATCCATGGCCTGCGCATGATTTGGCATCCGTGCCGCCAGTTCGACCACATAACCGTTGGGGTCCCGGAAATAGATAGAGTGAATAAATCCGTGGTCGGATACCCCCCGGGTTTCCAAGCCGGCGAGGCGCCCCTTCTCCAGCATGGGCTCCAGCACCGATTCGTCGACCTCGAGTGCAATATGCAGATCGAAATCGCGCTGCGGCTTGAATTCGAATGGCGTATCGGGCTCTTCGAAAAAAGCGATGTAGGCTCCATTGTCGAGTTCGTAGAAGGTATGCAGCACAGAGGTGCTGCGGCCGGTCTTGGTTTCGGAAATCCACAGGGAACCGGCGAGCCGCAGGCCAAGAAAATCCTCGTAAAATCGTCGAGTTTCCTCGGAGTCGCGGCAGCGATAGGCGCTGTGATGCAGTTTTCTGATCAAGTTGATGACTCCCTATGCTTCGGGTTGTCTCCTATCGACCCTAAGGCAGGTCCGGAACCGGCTAGCAGTTAGGGAATGCGGCGCCTGATCTACGCCGGCTTGCCTATTGCGCCGACCTGCCACAACCATTGGTTGGAGGATCCCCATAGTTGAGTGTAACAGGTTGTGCCCGACGCCAAAGACGCCGACCTGACCATCTCAACCTCCGGCAGCAATTGGCCCCGCCTTTCCGCACAGTGCGATCGCGTCGAAAAATACCGCCCCGAACGGCTGCTTTTCACCGGCTCGCAGCGGATGATCCTTGAGAATCTCGCCTATATCATTACGATCTGCCGTTTTCGCCGGTGCATTCAGTGCGTATACCTGCTCCGCCGTGATCAGCGTTGCAGCCTTGGGCGGGGTACAGCGCAATACCGCCTGGTCAACGGTGAATGGCCAGGCTTCGTAATCTCCGGGCGTCACGAGACGGGCGTTGCCGAAGGCGGTATCGATATTATGCAGTCGCTGATCGGGTTCGGGATGCACCAGCACGCTGTCGACGCAGAAAGTGTCATCGGGGCAGGTTTTTCCCAGAATGCGGATTTCCCGGTCACGGCCGTCATGCCAGCGCACGCTGTCGCCGGCAGTACTGACCCCAGTGGCAAGCGCGAAATCATCCAGCGCCAGCAAGCCGAGAACTGCGTCGAAGTCGTCGGCGCTTTCCGGATCATCGGGCAGGGTCGGTGTCAGGGCGCCGGTAAAACGATACAGCTCATCCCCGGTATCCGTGATGCTGCGTGCAAAACCCGTGTCGGTATCGCGCTGCAGCAGCAAGGTGGCGGTGGCGGTTGTAATCGCCACCACTGCGACGCCAATACCGCCGCGAATCCAAACCCTTTTTGTGACCATCCCGGCTTCCTGCTTCGAATCGTTCCAGCTTGCTACTTTACCTGTTCAGGCCAGGGGAACGAAGGCCATGGCCTTCAGGAAGCAGAAAGTTCAGGTTCGACCGGGTTCGATCCTTCCGATATCTAAAGGAAACGTTGGCTGCCGGTCTGGCTGTTCAGGGGGCTGGTGTCTCGGCATATGCTCAAGGGTCTCGAGCGTTTTTCTCATCACCACCTGTTGATGTCGCTGAGGCTGCCGAGGCACCGGTCGGTAACCGCCCAGCCGTAATCCGTTGCTGCACGTTAATAGACGGCTTTCTAGCTGTGGTCATGAACACAGCCGATGCTTACTCGGACACTTCGGTCTCGAAGCCCTGCTCCTGCCAGGCGGCCATGCCGCCGTCGAGCGCCGACGCCCGCAGGAAGCCGAGTTCGCGCAGAGTGGCCGCGGCCAGCGTCGAGATCTTGCCGAGCTGGCAGATCGTCACGATGCGCTTGGTCGGGTCCGGCAGCACCTGGTTCACCCGCAGCTCCAGCTGGCCCCGCGGCAGGTTGATGGCACCGGGCACATGCGCCGCCTCGTATGCGTCCCGTTCTCGCACATCGAGGACAATCAGGTCGTCGCTGGGCTGCGCCACCCGGGTATTGAGCTCCTGCAGCGATACGAACGGCACCCGTTCGGCGGCTTCGCTGAGCAGCTGGGCCACGCTCTTGCCGCCACTCATATTGGTGCGCAACGCTTCGGTCAGATGGGTCGGTGCGCTCAGATCCAGATGTTCCATCATCTCGATGAAAGCCGCACGGTCCCGCTTCTGCAAACGCGGATTGTTCGCCAGTTCCGCGCCGATAGTGCTGGAGCCAAGCTGCTTGTAGTCGTGCGCGGGATAGACCCGAAGCGCCGGGTCCAGTTGCAGGATGCCGTTGAACAGACTGTCGTACAGGGCGTTGGGGTCGCCGGTCGGCAGGTCGGTGCGACCGGTGCCACCGATCAGCAGGGTATCGCCGGTGAACAGCCGGTCATCGACCAGCAGGCACATGGAATCGCGGGTATGGCCCGGGGTATGTATCGCCCGCAGTCGCAGCTTGCCGACCACCAGCATATCGCCGTCCTGCAGGCGCAGGTCGACGAAAGGCGCAGGACTGTCACGATGCATCACCACCGGGATATCAAGCGCACGGGCAATTGTCCGCGTCGCCGAAAAATGATCGGCATGGGTATGGGTGTCGATCACGTAGCGAATCCGCAGGCCATCGCGGCTGGCCAACGCATGATAGCGATCGATCTGGTGAATCTCCGGGTCGATCAACACCGCGGTGCAGCTATCCTCGCAGCCGACCAGGTAAGACTGGCAGCCGCCATTGGCAACCTGTTCGAAGATCATGGCAGACCTCGGTTGTTTGCGTTGTTTGTACTAACGTCTCGGGAAGTAACGCCATTACTCAGACATTACTTCCTGAAACGCTAGTAATAACTCTAGCCCGAATATTTCATCAGGGGTCTGGCTTTCAGATCGAGGGAAGGACAAGACAGATGCACAACCGGCGGCGAAGCGTCAGCGTTTCGCCGCCGGTCGCACATGATTAAACAACTGTTTAATGGGTATGGGGGGGGGCGTGGCCGGGTTCAGTTGGAGGAACGGATAAAACCGGTCTCCTCGCTATCCGGATCGTTCGATGAAATCCAGGAAGCCACTTTGCGCAGGACATCCGAATCGGTGTGGTGCAGTTCTTTTTTATGGCCGGAAGCCGCCTCTGCTCCGTCGACATTCACATAGGAAGATTGCATAACGTTATCTCTTGGTTACTTCCTGAAACATCAGTAAAACAAAAAATGCGATGACTGGGCCCGCCCCGGGGGACATGCCCAGTCATCGGGTGCTCTTACTCCGATGCGGCGATCAGGCTGGCGTTGCCGCCGGCCGCCGTCGTATCGACGCACAGGTGGCGCTCGATAACGTAACGCTCGGCGCCGTCCTGGCCGTTCAGCAGCGGCAACAGCGCGCCGTCACGGCGAGACAGGGCCACGCGGTACTGCCGCAGTGTCGCCTCCGGCGCCGAACTGACCACGGCTTCGAAGCCGGTCAGGCTCTCCAGCGCTTCAGGCTGCAGCAGGCCATCGATACCGATTACCGGAATACCGGTTTCGCCCGCTGCGGACAGCGCAGTATCGGCTCCCGGCGCCACCACGACCGCCGCATTGCCCTGGGACAGCGCAACCCCGGCCTGCTTGAGAGCGGTATCCAGGTCTGGTCCCAGGCAGATCACCAGACCGCGCGGGCAGCACCGCAGAACATTGAGTTCCCCGGTCGGGCCCGGCAATTCTTCCGGCTTGGCATCGAGCGCCGCCGGCACCGCGCCGAAGATCGGCTGCAGCCGCTGTGCCCGGTTCTGCTCGCGGATCCACACCTGGTTGTCCAGACGATCGATCGCACGCTGCAGCTGCTCGGCATCAACGGTTGCCGGGCCGGACAGTTCCGTGGCCCCGGCAGCGCCGGCGGTCATGAAGCGGCGCACATACATCGGACCACCCGCCTTCGGACCGGTACCCGAGAGCCCTTCGCCGCCGAACGGCTGCGAGCCTACGATGGCGCCGATCTGGTTGCGGTTGA
>JABXIM010000056.1 GCA_013373085.1 Oceanospirillaceae bacterium
CTGATGCCGATCGTCGCCTCGATGGGCGGAATTGCCGGCAGCCAGACCCTGACGCTGGTGATACGCGGACAGGCGCTGGGACATCTCGACCGCTCCAACGTCGGCTGGCTGCTCAACCGCGAACTGATCGCCGGCACGATCAACGGCTTGCTCTGGGCGGCCGTGGTCGCCGGCGTTGCTATCATTTGGTTCCAGGATATGCAGATCGGCGGCATTATCGCGGCCGCCATCGTGATAAACCTGATCGCTGGCGCGCTGACCGGTACGCTCTTGCCGATCGGCCTCAAGGCGGCCGGTATCGATCCGGCGCTGGCCGGCAGCGTGCTGCTGACGACCATCACCGACGTCGTCGGTTTCTTCGCCTTCCTGGGACTCGCAACCTACTTCTACGGATAACCACACGACATGACAGACGAATTCGACGATATCGGCCAGCCGGAAGAGGATTGGGTCAGCAAGACCCGGCGCAAGAAGGAGATGCACGCCCTGCAGGCACTGGGCAAGAAACTGGTGCAACTGAACAACGAGCAGCTTGCCAAGGTCCCGCTCGAGCCCGAGCTGCTGGCGGCGGTAAAGGAGTGCCAGCGCCTGAGAAAAGGCGAGGCCATCCGTCGCCAACTGCAGTACATCGGCCGCCTCATGCGCCTCGCGGATGCCGATGCGATCGAGCAGGCAATGGACCTCTTCGAGGCCGGCAAGCAGGCGCACGATGCCCATTTCCACAAGCTGGAACGCTGGCGCGACCGGCTCGTCAACGGCGATGCCAACGACCTGACCGCCTACGTCGAGGAACACCCCGAAGCCGACATCCAGCACCTACGCCAGCTGGTACGCAATGCAAAGAAGGAAGCCGAGCAGCAGAAGCCGCCGGCTGCCGCACGCAAGCTGTTCAAGTACCTGCGCGAACTGGCGGAAAGCTGATTCGCCGCGGGGCGCGGACAACATGTAGGTTGGGTCTAGGTGCGAAGCGCCGTAACCCAACACCCTACCGCGGTGGTTGCTGATACCAATCGATCTGCACTACGATCGATATGGCGGATTTCGCGATGCCGGGTCCCCGCAGTAATCCTTAACCGGCTTGTGGATGCATCGCTGCATCCACCCTCCGACGTCCTATTTAGACTGTTGCGCGGCTTTCTCCCGATGCGCCTGCACCGGCATTTTCGCGCGCACCTCGCGCAGGCGCTCGCGGTCTAACTCGGCGATCACAACGCCTTCTCCGGTTGCCTGCACGCCGAGCACGTCGCCCCAGGGATCGACAACCATCGAGTGCCCCCAGGTTTCGCGGCGATTGCTGTGTCGCCCACCCTGGTCGGCGCCAAGCAGGTAGCACTGCGTCTCGACAGCCCGTGCCCGCAGCAGCAACTCCCAGTGGGCGGCGCCGGTCACCGCGGTAAAGGCCGAGGGCACCGAGATCAGCTCGGCGCCGGCATCGCGCAATGCCTGGTAGTGCTGTGGGAAGCGCAGGTCGTAGCAAATACTGAGCCCCAGGCAGCCCACCGGGGTATCCACTACAACTGGGCTTTCACCCGCCTCCACGTAATCCGATTCGCGATAGCTGCGCTGGGCGTCGGCAACATCGACATCGAACAGATGACGCTTGTCGTAGCGGGCGCGCTCGACTCCGGCATCATCGAATACCAGACAGCCAGCGCGTACCCGCGGCACCGCCACCGGCGTGCCATCCGTCCGCTCGGCCAGGGGCAGTGAGCCGGCCACCAGCCAGACGCCAGCCTGCATTGCCAGCTCGGCAACCCGGCCGCGTACTTCATCGCCGCGTTCGGCCAGGGTACGCAGATTGGCAGAATCGAACAGGGCAAAATTTTCCGGCAACAGCACCAGTTTCGCGCCCTCGGACGCGGCCTGGCCGACCAGGCGCGCCGCTGCATCGAGGTTGTCCTCGAAACGTTCACCGGAGACCATCTGGATCACAGCAATGCGTGGGTTCATGAACAGGCTCCCGAACAGGATGAATGTGTGGTTGGGTGGTTCGGCCTGGACGGCGGTTTCGCTATGCCAGGCCTCTAAACAGTAAGTTGGGTGGAGGTCCGAAGGGCCGTAACCCAACACCATACCCCGGTGACGACCGCAGCCAATCGATCTGTACTGCAATCGATATGGCGGGTTCCCCGACAACCACTTCTGCGTTGTCAGGATTCCCACCGTCCATGACGGTTACGCAATGCCCAAATGTCGCGGTAACGGTTAACGAATATACGAAAGCATCGCTCCACCGCCCCTCCAGCCAATCACCGCTCGCCCGGAGTGCGGCGCCCCTCCCCCATATCACCGATCGCCGGGAAACGGCTTCTCCTTCGGCGGCGCCGATCGCAGTATCGACACCTCGGGCTCATCCCAGTTACCCGTCAGCTGGTATCGGACGCTGGTGACCTTCTCCAGCTTGTCACCGATCAGCTTGTCGATCAGGAACACTGCGCCGGCGACCTGGGGTGCGCCGAGCAGTATCGCCGCCAACGGAATGTTGCTGGTCAGCGGCAACGTCACTTCCATCTCCTGATTAACCGTTTCGTCGACCGCATCGAGGGTCCCGGTCATCGTCATGTTTGCCGATGGCCCTTCCAGGTGCAGCGGCTTGACGGTCTGGGCGCGCCCATTGTCGAGACGGTAATGAGCGGTCAGGTCGTCGAAGGCCAGCCCGCTTTTCCAGAGGTCAGAGAAATCCAGCTTGAGTCGCCGCGCCAGGCTGTTGAGATTGAGAATTCCGAAAATACGTAACAGGTTGCTGGCGTTACCGCTGTCGATGATACGCCCGTTCTCGAGTTCGAATCTGAGCTCACCGCTGGCTTTCGCCAGTCCGAATCGCCAGGGGCGGTCCGGCCAGTTCAGCTGGGCATAGCTCTGCGCCCGCTCGGACTCGACCACCCGGCCGTTTCCCCAGGCAGCAATCACATCGCCGAGGTCCTTGCCGTCGAGCTTGAGAGTCAGCTCCGTGGCGGCCGGATTTTCCTGCCAGACGCCGCCGCCGTTGATCTTGATGCTGCCAATGGTGCCCGCAATATCGTCGACACGCAGGCGACGACCCTGTGGCCGCAGCGACAACCGCCAACTGCCGTACGGCTGATTGCCCAGCTGTAGCGCAGCGATACGAATATCCACAGGCGGAACGACGCTGAGGTCGATGGGATCGACTTCGCCGCTTTGCACCGTATTTTCAGATGTTTTCGGACGGGGCAACTGCAGTCGCTCCAGCTCGACCCGATAGGGTTTGCCCGCTGCCAGGGGCCAGTCGACAGCGCCGGCCAACTGGGGCGCTGCAATCTCCAGCCGCCATGGAGCAGTTGTCAGGTGGATGCCGACCTGCTCGAACTCATGGTCACCGTAGCCAAGCCTGCCCAGTGTCAAATTCAGGTCGCGCAGCGGCCCCGCGCTCCCCGGCTGCGCCGAAGCGGCGCCGTTGCCGGCACCGCTCGCCCAGCCCTGCCCTTCGAACAGCGCCTGTACCTGCTCCGCCTCCACCGAATCGATATGGCCGTCGATCCAGAGACCCGCGCCCGCCGGCAGCTCCGGGCGCTTACCACCGAAGGTCAGACGCGCCCGCAGCGCGCCTCCCAGGCCGAATACAGCCCGTAACCGCTGGTCATAGTTGAAGCGCAAACGGCTGCTGGTGAGATCCAGCGACACCTGCAGCGGTCGCGGCTCGTTACCGGGCTTGCCCAGCGGGCTCGGCCAGGGCACTGCCACTCCGCGCAGGTCGCTGGAGACCTGCAAGCGGTTGCAGTCCTCACCACTGGCGCAAAGCTCCAGGCGGGCGTTGTAGGCGCTCTTGCCGGTCAGGCTGTTCAGCAGACCCACCTGACTCCAGGCCGCCAGCTTGCTGACCGGTAGTTGCCCGCTCATCTCGATACGCGTACGCAGAGGGTCTGGGACAGGCGTACGGATCAGGGCGCTGAAGGGCTCGCCGAGAAACTGGCCGCCAAGCCCCTCACTGCGCAGTCCCGTCTCGCTGCGGTAAAAGATATCGCCCTGCAACGCGGAAAACTCCAGCTGCAGTTCTGGCGAGGCGAGCATACCCTCGGTGAGTCGCCCGGCAACCGACACCTTTGGGCGGGCGCCATGGCCAAGCGGTATCCCCAGACGCACCTCCGAGCGGGCATTGCCCCCAAGCTGCCAGCGTCCGGGCTCGTCGCCCAGGATCTCGTGCAGTGGCGATTCCTGAAGCAGCCTCAGTACGTCGCCGGCGCCACCTTCCGCGAAAGCTTCCACTCGCAACGCGTCTCCGGGCCCCGACAGATATACCCGCCCGTGATCGACCTCGGAGTGGAGGAAACGCCCCTGCTCGACCTCAACCAGCAGAGCCCGGTCCCGAAACAGGATAAAGGCGTCACCATCCATAATCGGCGGCCATCCGGGCTGGTAATCGAAGTTGGCCTGGTCGACATCGAAAAACAACTGTACGGTGGGCGGCCGCCAGTCATCCAGGTGGCGCGTGCCGCCATGCAGCACCAGCCCGCCGGCTTTCAGGTGACCGGCGTCGATGGCGCCGTCGAGCCAGCCATGGAGTGCGCGACCGACGACACGGGGCGGGACGTAGCGGGACGTCTGAAGCGCATCGCTGTCGCTCATGCCGATCATCAGCGTCAGTTCGCTCTGCTCCTCGCGGTCATACGGCAGCATCAGACTGAAACGTCCGGCCGCGTTGACGCTGTCATCGGCCAGGTGCAGCAACCGGCTGTCGATGACCACAGCGTCCGTCCGTACTTGCCAGCCCACGGCACCACCGGCCCGAGTGTAGTGCCAGCCGGCGTCGTAGAGTTCGGGAAAATGGAGCCCGAAATCACGACTTGCCAGGTACAGCCAGCCACCCTCGCGACCGGCCTCGAGGCGGCCATCGATGCCGCTGACTGCAGGTGCCCCCCAGGCTGCATCAATTGCAGCCTGCTCCACATCAGCGGCCAGGCGGAAACCGGCCAGCGCCCCGTCGTCGGGAAGGTCGACTCTCAGGTTTCGCAGCGCACCGCGCGGCGCCAGACGTTGCATCGTTCTCTGCAGCATATCGGGCGCAAAAGGCTGCGCCTGCAGCCAGCGTCCCAGCAGCGCCAGGTCCAGTTCGGGCGCGCTCAGCGAACGCGGCACCGCGCGCCCCTCCTGCCGGTCGACGTCCAGTACCAGTTGATCGATATCCAGTCGCTCACCGGCGCTGGTGAAGCCCAGCTGGTTGAGCTGAAGCTGATATCCGGCGCCATGGCGCAGCAGGGCAAAGCCGCTGGCGCCGTCCTCGACGACCGGCACCCGTGCGTCGTCGGTTTCGAGACGGGCGAAGTTCAGGCGTCCGTTGAGAAACTCGAGATCGCCGCCAGATAGACGTCCCCAGAACTCGGTACCGAGGGACAGCGATTTGAGGGCCACGGGCAACGGCGCCAGGTTCGGCAGCTCCGGCCCCAGGTTGTCAAGCGCAAGGTGAAAGTCATAATCCGCCCGAAGCAGGTCCGACGGCACTTCCCGGGTTTCCACCTCGAATGTCAGCTGGCCGGCATCGACCGCCGAGTGCAGGTCGAGACGGCCGCTCAGCTGGTGCTCGGTACTGCTGTTGCGCAGCAGCAGTTCGGGCGCATTCAGCCTTCGCGCCTCGCCCTGCTCCGTCACCAGCGTCAGCGTGGTGGAGCGAACGCTCACTTCCGGTTGCAGCATGATCAGCCCGAGGGTCCGTTCCAAGGCGCCGGGCTCGAGCCCCCCACCGACGTCAGTGCTGCGGGGCCGGTGCAGCCAGTGACCGTCGCGCTGACGCCAGATCAGCTCCAGTCCCTCTATCTCTGCGGATCTGAACACCGGCGCCAGGTGGCGCAGCGAGCGCAGCACATCGAACTCAATGGAGAGACGTCCCAGACGGGAACGTACTTCGGGACCGGCTTCGCTTTCGTCGTAGGCGCGAACATCGGTCAGTTCAAGGCGGGGCCATGGCCCGGCCCAGTCCGCCTCGAGGGAACCGATTGCCACTGGTACACCCAGCTGCTTGGTCAGCAGGTCCGCTACCTCGTCCCTGTAGTCCGAGACTCGGGGCAGCAGCTCGCGGGCCAGGATGAGTGTAAGCGCAACCGCAAGCGCCAGTCCGACACAGGTCCAGCCAAACCAGCCCAGCGTTCGCCGCACCATCGTTCCGCCGCCCGGTCAGCGCAGGACGACGTCGAACTGCTCGGGACTGTAGAGCGTCTCCACCTGGAAGCGAATCGTCTTACCGATAAAGGCTTCGAGTTCCGCCAGGTGCTCGGACGCGTCATCGAGCAGATAATCGACCACCGACTGTGCCGCCAGCACCAGGTAGGTTTCGGTATCATAGGCACGATGCTGGCGCAGTATTTCGCGGAAAATTTCGTAGCAGACGGTTTCCGGCGTCTTGATGGTACCGCGCCCCTGGCACTGGTTGCAGGATTCGCACAGCACCTGCTCGAGACTCTCGCGGGTACGCTTGCGGGTCATCTCGACAAGTCCGAGCTCGGATACGCCGGTCACCTTGCACTTGGCGTGATCCTTTTCCAGCACCCGTTCGAGGGTCCGCAGCACCTGGCGCTGGTGATCAGGATCCTCCATGTCGATGAAGTCGATGATGATAATGCCGCCGAGGTTGCGCAGGCGCAGCTGGCGCCCGATCGCCGTCGCCGCCTCGAGGTTGGTCTTGAAGATCGTTTCCTCGAGGTTGCGGTGCCCGACGAAGGCGCCGGTGTTGATGTCGACCGTGGTCATCGCCTCGGTCTGGTCGAAGATCAGATAACCGCCGGACTTGAGTTCGACCTTGCGGCCCAGGCCGCGCTTGATCTCCTCCTCGACGTTGAACAGATCGAAGATCGGCCGTTCGCCCGGATAGTATTCGATCTTGTCGCGGATCTCCGGCACCAGGGCTTCGACGAACTCCTGGGCTTTCTGGTAGGTCTCGCGGGAATCGATGCGGATACGCTCAACGCCGGAGTGGGCCATGTCGCGCAGCGCCCGCATGTTCAGCGGCAGGTCCTCGTAAACGATCTCGGGCATGCCGGCGCTTTCGATCTTGCGCTGGATTGCCTTCCACAACCGGTACAGGAACAGCAGATCGGCGCGCAGCTCGATTTCGTTGACACCTTCGGACACGGTGCGCAGGATGAAGCCGCCCTTGTTCTCGTCATCGACCTCCTGGATGATCGACTCGGTCAGGGCACGCAGACGATCACGCTCCTCGTTGTCCTCGATACGCTGCGATATCCCAATGTGCTCGGTGCTCGGCATGTACACCAGGTAGCGCGACGGAATCGACAGATGGGTGGTCAGTCGCGCACCCTTGGTGCCGATCGGATCCTTGGTGACCTGCACCAGCAGCGCCTGCCCCTCGCGCAATACCTGGGCGATCGAGGCGTTGCTGCGTTCGTCCGGTGTCGCGTTTTGCGGCAGCACTTCCTCGACATGAATGAACGCCGCGCGCTCGAGGCCGATATCGACGAATGCGGCCTGCATGCCCGGCAGTACGCGCACGACCTTGCCCTGGTAGATATTGCCGACGATACCGCGACGCTTGGCGCGCTCGATGTAGATTTCCTGGGGCACACCATTTTCGATCACCGCCACGCGGGTCTCCATTGGCGTAAAATTGATCAGAATTTCTTCGCCCATCGTTGCTCGCAGCCCCTTACTCATCCTTATTATTGAATTCTGTTCCATAGTGGCACGCCAAACCGCTCCAGCAATTGCGCTGTTTCCGCCAGCGGCAGTCCGACCACCGCGGAATAGCTGCCGGCAATACGGCTGACGAAGACCGCGCCGAGTCCCTGGATACCGTAGGCGCCGGCCTTGTCCCGCGGCTCGCCACTGGCCCAGTAGCGGCGGCACTGCGCCTCGCTCAGCGGGGTGAATTCGACCTCGGTGGTGACCACGCAGGATTCACTGCGTCCGGCGTCCACCAGCGCCACGCCGGTCAGCACCTGATGCGTGCGGTTCCCCAGCGACAGCAACATGGCGACGGCATCGGCTTCGTCGGTCGGCTTACCCAGTATACGGCCATCGACCACGACCGCCGTATCGGATCCGAGCACCGGGCAGCTTGCGTCACTTTGCGCGAACCCCGCCCGCGCCTTCTCCAGCGCCAGTCTGCGCACGAACACCTCGGGCGCTTCACCTGGCTGGGGTACTTCCGGAATATCCACAGGCAGGGTTTCGAAGCTGACACCGATCTGGCTCAGCAATTCGCGGCGCCGCGGCGACGCCGAGGCCAGTATCAGATCCGTCATGCTAAATCCTTTTCCAGCACGCTCACCCTGCAGGAGCCTGTCGGACTTGTCCGATCGTAGCGAGAGAAAGTCCGTTCCGAGTCAGTTGCTGAGCGCTTTTGCGGCGAACAGTAGCGCTAATTAAAAAGAAAGAGCTCAGAAAATGGCCCCTCATCACCTCAAGAGAGGCGGCTTTTCCGCAGTAGATCAGCGTCAAGTTCGACAGGTTCCTAGGTTACCCGGAAGGTACGGCGAATGCTACGCAGCAGCACGAAGACCCAGGGCCAGAGCAGCGCGCTCACCAGGCTCGGCAACATGAACATGAAACTGTCACGGGCGTTGCCGGCAATGGACTGCATCCAGTGGAAGGTCAGCTGGTTGATGCCGACCAGCACCATCACCATCAGCGCCTGTTTCCACAGCGGAAACATGCGCAGGCGCTGGTGTATCAGCAGGGTCAGGAAGGCGATCAGAGTCAGTGCCAGGGCGTTGAGCCCCAGCGGGCTGCCCTTGAGCAGGTCAAGCGCCAGACCGAATATCCAGGCCATACCGAGGCCCACCCGGTGCGGCAGCGCCAGAACCCAGTAGATCAGGATCATCGGCACCCACTCGGGGCGCCCCCACTCGAAGGTGTCCGGCAACGGCAACTGGCTCAGCAGCAAACCGACGAGGAAAGTCCCGAAAATAATCAGGAAACCACCGGGACGCGCATCACTCATTGCCGGCCCCGGTTTCGCCATCGACAGCCATCAGAGTGGTATCGGCCTGCGGCGGTGTCTTGACCAGCAAGAGCTGGCGGCTCTTGTCGAGGCGGGCAGTCGGCTTGGCGGTCACCATCGAAAACGGCTTGCCCGGATCGCGCAGCACACCGGTCACCACGGCCACCGGGTAGCCACGCGGAAAGCGGCCGCCCAGCCCCGACGTGATCAGCAGGTCGCCCTCGCGGACATCGGCGGTATCGGGCACATGTTCGAGTTCGATCTCCTCGTAGGTCCCCTTGCCGAGCGCGATGGCACGAAAGCCGTTGCGATTGACTTCGACCGGAATGGCATGACGGGCGTCGGTGATCAGCATCACGCGACTGGTGTAGTGGGTGGTGGCGATGACCTGGCCGGTGACCCCACCGGCATCGAGCACGGCCTGGCCGACGAAGGCGCCGTCTTCGGTGCCGCGGTTGAGAATCACCTGGTGCAGGAACGGGTCGGGATTGACGCCGATCAGCTCCGCCAGCATCACCTCGTCCTCTACCCGCGCCTTGCCCTGCAGCAGCTCGCGCAGACGGATATTCTCCGCGGTCAGCGCGGCGATCTGCTGCGCCTTGCGTTCGAGCAGCAGTTGCTCGGACTTGAGCTGTTCGTTTTCCTTCAGCAGGGTGCTGCGGTCCACCAGCAGATCGGACAGGTCGTCGGCGACGCGACCGGGCACGTCGGCCAGCCACTGCAACGGCGTGATCACCAGCGAGAGATAGGCACGGGCATCGCGCATGCGCGGCCAGTTGAGGTCCGCCGTAATCAGCAGCAGCGCCAGCAGCACCAGCACCACGAACAGCACGCGCGGCGATCCGCCCCGGAAAATCAATTTAATGGGGCACCTCCCGGCGCATGCCGTGATGCCCCTGCGGGCGGTGAGTGATCACCAACATCGAAGCTTATTCGTAGGACAGCAGTTCGAAGGCGTGCTTGTCGAGCATCTCCAGTGCCTTGCCACCACCACGGGCAACACAGGTCAGCGGGTCTTCAGCGACGATGACCGGCAGGCCGGACTCTTCGCTGATCAGGCGATCGATGTTTCGCAGCAGGGCGCCGCCACCGGTGATGACGATGCCGAATTCGGCGATGTCGGCCGCCAGTTCCGGCGGGCACTGTTCCAGGGCGCTCTTGACCGCCTGCACGATGGAGGACAGCGGCTCCTGCAGCGCCTCGAGAATCTCGTTGCTGTTGAGGGTGAAGCGGCGCGGAATCCCTTCGGCGAGGTTGCGGCCGCGCACGTCGATCTCGAGCACTTCGGAGCTCGGGTAGGCGGAGCCGATCTCCTGCTTGATGCGCTCGGCGGTGGCTTCACCGATCAGCGAACCGTAGTTGCGCCGCACATAGGTGACAATGGCTTCATCGAAGCGGTCGCCGCCGACGCGGACGGATTCGGCATAGACGATACCGTTGAGCGAAATCACCGCGATCTCGGTGGTACCGCCGCCGATATCGACGACCATCGAACCGCGCGCCTCGTCGACCGGCAGCCCGGCACCGATGGCGGCCGCCATCGGCTCCTCGATCAGGTACACCTCACGCGCGCCGGCTCCCAGAGCAGACTCCTTGATCGCGCGACGCTCCACCTGGGTGGACTTGCAGGGTACGCAGACCAAAACCCGCGGGCTCGGGGTCAGGAAGTTGCTGTCGTGCACCTTGCTGATGAAGTACTGCAGCATCTTCTCCGTGACGTGGAAATCGGCGATGACGCCATCTTTCATCGGGCGGATCGCGGTGATGTTCCCCGGGGTCTTGCCCAGCATGCGCTTGGCATCCGCACCCACTGCCGCCACCGCCTTGTGATTGCCGTTGTGGCGAATCGCTACCACCGAAGGCTCGTTCAGCACGATATCCTTATCGCGGACGTAAATAAGGGTGTTAGCGGTGCCCAAGTCAATGGACAGGTCGCTGGAAAAAAGACCTCGGATTTTTTTGAACATGGGAGTGGGGTACCTAAAACAGATGCCGCGCGGCGCGCTGATTCTGAAAACACGTAACTCTAGCAATGGCGGGGATTTAGAGCAAGGAACAAATATGGTAACTTAAGCGCCCTCAAGCTACCTTTCCGCTGCACCCCCGGGTGCCAGAAACCTTAGTGAAATCAGCGAGAATCGCAACATGGCTCTAGAGCGTTCCGACGTGGAAAAGATCGCCCATCTGGCGCGTCTGCAGATCCGCGAAGACGAGATTCCGGGCTATACCGGAACCCTCTCCAACATCCTCGCCCTGGTCGATCAGCTGCAGGCCGTCGACACCGACGGTGTCGAACCGATGTCCCACCCGCTGGACGCCGTTCAGCGGCTGCGTGCCGACGACGTCACCGAGCCGGATCAGCGCGAAAACCTGCAGTCGGTCGCGCCGGCCGTCGAAAATGGCCTGTTCCTGGTCCCCAAAGTGATCGAGTGATCGGAATCCCCTTTTGTGAAGGATACGAACCCCATGTTTGACAAGACCCTCGCCGAGCTGGCCGGCGGACTGGCCGCTGGCGATTTCAGCAGCGTCGAACTGACCCGGTCATACCTGGACCGGATCAAGGCCGAAGACCCGGCTTACAACAGCTATATCACGGTGACCGAAGAACAGGCACTGGCCCAGGCCCGCGCTGCCGACGAGCTGCGTGCCGCCGGCCAGGCCCAGGTGTTCACCGGCCTGCCTGTCGCCCACAAGGACATCTTCTGCACCCAGGGCGTACGCACCAGCTGCGCATCGCGCATTCTCGATAATTTCATCGCGCCCTATGACGCCACCCTGATCCGGAAGTTCAATGATGCCGGCGCGGTGATGCTCGGCAAGACCAACATGGACGAATTCGCCATGGGCTCGTCCAACGAGTCGAGCTTCTATGGCCCGTCACGCAACCCCTGGGACGTCGAGCGCGTGCCGGGCGGCTCCTCCGGCGGTTCCGCCGCGGCGGTTGCCGCGCGCCTGGCGCCGGCGGCCACCGGCACCGACACCGGCGGTTCCATCCGCCAGCCGGCGGCGCTGTGCGGCATCACCGGCCTCAAGCCGACCTATGGCCGCGTCTCCCGCTACGGCATGATCGCCTTCGCCTCGTCGCTGGACCAGGCCGGCCCGATGGCCCGCAGTGCCGAAGACTGCGCCCTGATGCTCGGCGTCATGGCCGGTTTCGACCCGCTGGACTCGACGTCCGTCGAGCGAGAGGTGCCGGACTACTCGCTGACCCTGAACGACAGCCTCGAAGGCCTCAGGATCGGCCTGCCGAAGGAGTACTTCTCCGCCGACCTGAATCCGGCTATCGCCGAGCAGGTGCAGCACGCCGTGCGCGAGTTCGAAAAGCTCGGCGCCAGCGTCAAGGAAATCAGCCTGCCGAACACCGGTCTCGCGGTGCCGGCCTACTACATCATCGCGCCGGCCGAAGCGTCGTCCAACCTGTCGCGCTTCGACGGCGTCCGCTACGGCTACCGCTGCGAGGATCCGAAGGACCTCGAAGACCTGTACAAGCGCAGCCGCGGCGAAGGCTTCGGCGACGAGGTCAAGCGCCGCATCATGGTCGGCACCTACGCCCTCTCGGCAGGCTACTACGACGCCTACTACCGCAAGGCGCAGCAGGTGCGCCGCCTGATCCAGCAGGACTTCATCTGCGCGCTGGCCGACGTCGACGTCATCATGGGCCCGACCACGCCGCAGCCGGCCTTCCGCCTCGGCGAGAAGACCTCGGACCCGGTGCAGATGTATATGGAGGACATCTACACCCTGGCGCTGAACCTCGCCGGCCTGCCCGGCATGTCGATACCCTGCGGCCAGAGCAACGGCCTGCCGGTCGGCCTGCAGATCATCGGCGATTACTTCAGCGAGGCGAAACTGCTCAACGTGGCGCACCGCTTCCAGCAGGCCACCGACTGGCACAAACAGGCACCGGCGAGCGTCAAGGGGTAAAACAGGATGCAGTGGGAAACCGTAATCGGGCTGGAAATCCACGTCCAGCTCTCGACCAAGACCAAGATCTTCTCCGGCGCCAGCACCGCCTTCGGTGCCGAACCCAACACCCAGGCCTGCGCCGTCGACCTGGCGCTGCCGGGCACCCTGCCGGTACTGAACAAGGAGGCCGTGCGCAAGGCGGTCGCCTTCGGTCTGGCGGTGGATGCGGAGATCGGCAAGCGCTCGGTGTTCGAGCGCAAGAACTATTTCTATCCCGACCTGC
>JABXIM010000163.1 GCA_013373085.1 Oceanospirillaceae bacterium
CGCGGGCGATGAACATGCCGACGAACGGTGACCAGGAAATCCACCAGGCCCAATAGAAGGCAGTCCAGCCCTGGCTGAAGTTCGCATCGGCGCGATCTATCGGATTGGACAGCGGCACCAGATACTCGGCGTAGGAGAGCAGGTTGCTGAAAAAGCCTGACAGGATCGCAAATGTCGGACCGACCAGCACCACGAACAGCAGCAGCAATAACGCCAGCACCATGTTGATCTCGGACAGCCGCTTGACGCCGGCATCGAGGCCGGCAACTACCGACAACAGTGCCAAACCAGTGATGCCGATGATCAGGAACACCTTGGTGGTTTCGGTGGCCGGCAGACCGAACAGGAAGTCCAGACCGGCACTGGCCTGCTCGGCGCCGAAGCCGAGCGAGGTCGCAAGACCGAACAGCGTCGCGAAGACCGCCAGTATATCGATGATATGGCCTGTCCACCCCCAGATACGTTCGCCGAAGATCGGGTAGAACATCGAGCGCATGGTCAGCGGCAATCCTTTGTTGTAGGAAAACAGCGCCAGCGCCAGTGCCACTACGGCATAGATCGCCCAGGGATGCAGTGCCCAGTGGAAAATGGTCGCAGCCATACCGAGACGCATCGCACCCTCGGTATCTCCCGCCGCACCGCCCAGCGGCGCCCAGCTGTCGGGCGTGCCGGCATCTGCGGCAAACGAAGACGAAAAGTGCGAGATCGGCTCGGAGACGCCGTAGAACATCAGGCCGATACCCATGCCGGCGGCGAACAGCATCGCGAACCAGCCGGAGTAGGAGTAATCCGGTGTGGCGTCGGTACCGCCGAGACGCACCTTGCCCAGCGGCGAAACCACCAGTACCAGACACAGCACCACGAAGACATTGGCGGCGCCAAGGAAGAACCAGTCGAAGGTCGAGGTGAGCCAGCCGCGCAGGTCGTTGAACATCGGCCCCACTTCGTCATGGAAGGCCAGGGTCAGAAATACGAAGGCGACGATGGCCAGGCCGGATATCCCGAAGACGGGATTGTGTATGTCGAGGTTGAAGGGGCCTATGTTGGTGCTGATATTGTCCTGACCGATCTCGTATTCTGTATCGATCAGGTTGACTTCGCCCTCGGGAGTGATGTCGGTTGGTTCAGTCATATTGATCTCTCTTCTGGACTGAATTGAAAGCTGGGAAAAAAGCGTCAGCGTACGACCAGGACCGATACATCGGAATAGGAGGCGAAATAGCCTGCGTTGGATGCGAAGATATGCTCGGCAAGTCCCGGAACATGGGAGGCCATCACTACCAGGTCGGCGCCGCTGTCGTGGGCCGCTTTCAGCAGCGTATCGTCGAGGTCGACTGCCGGGTCATGGCTGATGTAAGCCGCCGTGGTGACATCGGTCAGACCGTACTTTTCGGCCTGGGACTGACCGAACGCCTTCATTTTCTGCGAAAACTCCTCGGGTGTGTGGGCGATTTTGCTCGGTGCCGATGCACTGACACCGATGTAACGGACGGGCAGGTTATAAAGCTTGGCCAGGTCAGCCGCTGTGCTCAGGGCTTTTTCCAGTCGTTCGATGTGAGCGAGATCAACCGGGACCATAATTTTCGAATACATGAATACCTCCTTGATGAAGGAGTCCCCGAAAAAGCTACGCCAAGCCCGCAGCGACTCAGTGAGCTTATTCAGAGGCTCCCCCATGGAACACTTTGGGAGAGTGCTGCGACGCTTGTAATTATTGCAGATTTTGAAAAAAAGTGGCGGGGTTGGCGCAAATCGGTATGCGGTTGCCGCGGATAGTTCTCAAATCCGGAACAGTCGAGTCGATGCCGGCATTGGAAAGGGGGGGGGCGCCGTACGAGGTTTCGGGCGGCGCAGTTTCGATCAGGCCGGAACGATTGGCGAACGGGCACGCAAACGCTTGCGCAGTGTCAGGAGCAGGACCGAAGCGGCCAGCAACAGTGTGACCAGGTTGGCCAGAATCATCGGCAGGTCGCCAATGATGATGCCATAACCCAGCCACAGCGAGACGCCCAGGGTGAAGATCGAGTACATCGTCAGCGAAATGCCGTCGACGTTACCGGTGCGGAGGATGCGCAATACCTGGGGAACGAAGGCTGCAGTGGTGCAGAAGGCGGCTGTCAGGCCAATCAGGGTGGTGATTTCAATCATCGCATTGGTCCACAGACAGCGCGGCACCGCGTGAACGCGCGCCTGTCATCAAAGGGTTTCAAAATGGATAGTCGGAGTTCGCCATCCCTCGAACGGGGAGCGTCAGGACGTACGGCGTATATTATGGGCTGGTTAGTTTGTGTACAAGGCTTGGGCGGAAGGTAGGCAAAAAAATGTTGCATCGTCCGTGTCAGCCCCCGGGCTCAGCGGGTTGCGGGGCTGTCCCGTCCGCAGGTTTTGGGGTACTTTGCCTGTGGAGCACTTCGGCGGAGAAATAAAATGGATTTTGTGATCGAGGACTGGCACTGGCTGGTATTCGGCATGTTGCTGGTGATGGCGGAGATCTTTATCCCCAGTTTCACCATCTTCTGGTTCGGTCTTGGCGCCATGGTGGTAGCGGCGCTGCTCTGGTTCCTTCCCGACTTCAGCGTCAGCGGCCAACTGGTGGTATGGGCACTGTCGTCCAGTCTATTCACCTTTCTATGGTTTCGTTTCTTCCGTCCTCTTATGGTCGACCGCACCAAGGCCGGCATTGCACGCGAAGCGATCAGTGGGGAGTGCGGTCAGGTCATCCGGGCCCCGACCGAGGATGCCCGCGGTCAGGTGCGCTTCACCACGCCGCTGCTCGGCGACGACGAGTGGCCCTTTATCTGCAATGCCCAGGTGGAGGTCGGGGACCGGGTCTGTGTGCGGGATATCTCGGGCAATACCCTGATCGTCGAAAAACGCTGAGGGGAGGTCGACCGCGCGGTGCAGGAAGGCATCGACATTGGTCACAGACCAATGCGAGCGCTTGAAACTCAGGGGGGCGAACAATTGCGCCCTGATTTCGAGCGCAACGATCAAAGCGACAGGGACACCTGTTTGATCAATGGGTAGATTAAATCTGAAGGAGTAGAGCGTATGCCTATCGATGGACTGGCCCTAGCGGGCGTTTTTCTGGTGCTGGTGATCGTCACCGTTGCAGTCGGGGTCAAGACGGTTCCCCAGGGCAGCAAGTACGTGGTGCAGCGGCTTGGCAAGTTCCACCGGACGCTGGGGCCGGGTCTCAACATCATCTTTCCCTACATCGACTCGGTGGCCTACAAGGTCACGACCAAGGATATCGTGCTGGATATCCCGTCCCAGGAGGTTATCACACGCGACAACGCCGTGATCATCGCCAACGCTGTGGCCTACATCAATATCGTCTCGCCGGAGAAGGCCGTCTACGGCGTCGAGGACTACAACATCGCGATTCAGAACCTGGTGCAGACGTCACTGCGTTCGATCATTGGCGAGATGGATCTCGATGATGCCCTGTCCAACCGCGACGCCATCAAGGCCAAGCTGAAGGGAGCCATATCCGACGATATCGCCGACTGGGGCATTACCCTGAAGACCGTCGAGATTCAGGACATCAACCCGTCGTCGACGATGCAGCAGGCCATGGAGGAGCAGGCCGCCGCCGAGCGTAACCGCCGCGCCACCGTGACCCGTGCCGAAGGCGAGAAGTCCGCCGCCATCCTCGAAGCGGAGGGCCGGCTGGAAGCGTCCCGCCGCGATGCCGAAGCGACCGTGGTGCTGGCCGAGGCCAGCCAGACGGCGATCCACAAGGTCACCGAGGCGATCCAGAACAACGAGCTGCCGGTGATGTACCTGCTCGGCGAGCGCTATGTCGAGGCGATGAAAGACATGTCGACCTCGCAGAACAGCAAGCTGGTGGTGCTGCCAGGCGACATCCCGGCCGCGGTGCGCGGCATTATGGGTTCCCTCGGCAAGTGATACCGGTGCCGCGGCGCCGGCCGGCGCCGCGGCTTGCTGTCCCGTCAACGTAAGAGGCGGGCAAGAATGTAGGGTGCTGCTGAGCGCAGTGAAGCGCCTCAGGATGCCACTTCATTTGCCGGCAACTTAGTCGCCGACGGTTCTAACTCCTTTCGCGCTCTCTCCCCCAGATAGACCAGATATTCGCCCAGCAGCAGGGTCGCCAGCACGCCGGTGCCGACCTGTGCCAGAAAAACCCAGTCCAGCGGCTCGCCCGGTACCCAGAAGAACAGCGCGATCGCCGTACCCAGGATCAGGATACACAGGGTCGACAGCAGCCGGTGCAGCCAGATCCCCGGAACCCGGAAACTGTCCTCCCGTGGCGCATCGCGACGGCGCAGCTTCAGGTAGGCCAGGTGCATGCCGATATAGGGCAGCAGAAAGACGATGGCGCTGAACGAGAATAAGGTCCAGAACAGCTCCTCGGCGGTACCGGCCATGAAGCCGTAAAGCAGCAGGATGGCCGAGCTGACGCCGCTGGTCAGCAGGGCGGCACCGACCGGTGCACCGTGGCGTGGATGCTTCTTGGCGAAGGCGGCCGGCATTTCCCGCGCCGCGCCGGCCTCGGCCATGGCACAGTTGCCGCCCAGGGTCCAGGTGACCATGGTGGAGAAAAAGGTCAGCAGCGCCGCGCCGCCCACGGCCAATGCCAGCATCTCGCCGAAAGCCGACTGACCGAACAGCCCGCGCAGACTCACCGCAATGATATCGACGGTGTCGATCTCCTCCGCCGGTACCGCGGCCAGCACGCCGAGGGTACCGAAGATATAGCAGGTCGCGGTCAGCAGCCCGGCGATCAGCATCGCCCGGGGAATATTGCGATGGGGGTTGCGGATGGCGCCGCTCTCGGCGCTGATCAGCTCGACCCCGAGGCAGCCGTAGACGATCACCGGAATGTAGGCCAGGCCCTCGTCGAGACTCTGCAGTGACCGGGCCAGGCTCAGGTCGTTGGCGAAGCCCTGCTGCAGGCCGTACCAGAGGCCGCCGGCGCCGAGGGTCAGGATGACGATGAACTTCAATGGCGTGCCCAGGTTCGGGATCCACTTGCTTAGGCGCAGCGGCAGGCAGTTGACCGCGGCGGTCAGCCAGCACAGCGAAAGGCCCAGTACGATCTGGCACCAGAGGCTCAGATCCGGCCAGTAGAGGGTGGCGAATATCGCCCCGAACATGATGAAGACCGCCGGCATCCAGAGCGCGATATTGATCCAGTAGAGCCAGGTGATGCGGGCGCCCCAGCGGGTACCGAAGGCGTCGCGGATCCAGGCGTAGATGCCGCCCTGTTCGGGGTAGCGGGTCCCCAGTTCCGCGGTCACCAGGGTGTTGGGGACGAAGAACAGCACCAGTACCGCCAGCCACCAGAAGATGGCGGATTCGCCGACCGCGGCCGACAGCGCGATCTGGTCTACCAGCAGGATCGCCGAGATGGTGTAGAGGGTGATATCCAGCGCCGACAGCGCCTTTTTCGTTTGCGGGGTCTCACTCATGGAAGCGTTACTCTTGTTGTCGTTATAGCCCGGCGTCTCCGGTGCCGGCATCAGCCCTTGTCGGCCGCGAGCACGTAGAGGAACTCGAGAGCCAGGGTGGCGGCGGCCAGCGCGGTGATCTCGGCGTGGTCGTAGGCGGGATTGACCTCGACCAGATCCATGCCGGCCAGATCCAGTCCCTGCAGGCCGCGGACCACCTTGAGTGCGCAGTCGATGGTCAGGCCACCGCTGACCGGCGTGCCGGTGCCGGGGGCGTAAGTGGGGTCGAGCCCGTCGATGTCGAAGCTGACGTAGGTGCGGGCGTTGCCGACCCGGCGGCGGATACGCTCGAGCACCGCGGCGGGCCCGTGATCGTTGACCCAGGCGGCGTCGAGCACTTCGAAGGGGTGGTTATGGCGGTCGTAGGTGGTGCGAATGCCGATCTGGATCGAGCGTTCGGTATCGACCAGCCCCTCCTGCACGGCATGGTGGAAAATGGTGCCGTGATCGTATTTCGTGCCGCCTGAATAGGTATCAGTATGGGCGTCGAAGTGGATCAGGGCCAGCGGGCCGTAACGGCGGGCATGGGCGCGCAGCAGCGGCAGGCTGATGAAATGATCGCCGCCGAAGCTGAGCATCCGCTGTCCATTCTCCAGCACCCGCTCGGCATGGGCTTCGAGGTTTTCGACCAGGGTCTCGGGCTCGCCGTAGCGAAAATGCAGATCGCCGGCGTCGGCCACGCGCAGGCGCTCGTCAAGCGCGAACTCCCAGGGCCAGCGGATGCCTTCCCAGATCAGGTTGGCCGACGCCAGCCGGATGGCCCTGGGCCCCATGCGGGTGCCCGAACGACCGGAGCAGGCGAGGTCGAATGGAATGCCGGTGACCACCACTTCGGTGTCCCTTGCCTGTGGATCGTAGGCAGGGAACTGCATGAAGGTCGCGGCAAGGGTGGCATAAATCGAGCTGTGCGCGTCGTTGATCGGGGTACCTTGATTGGTATTGGCGTCGGACATGGAGATCTCCTGCAAGCGGCTTATTTGGGGTCCGTCCACCTTATGTGTATGGTTTTCATTAATGAAATGAATTAGGTTTATGGGATTATTCGTGATAAGAATATTGGGTAAGGAGTACCCAGACATCCAACTACTCACTACTCCCATGAACGCTCTACGCAACTTCGATCTCAACCTGCTGCTGGTGTTCGAGGCGCTGATCACCGAGTGCCACGTCACCCGGGCGGCGGAACGTCTGTTCCTGAGCCAGCCGGCGGTCAGCCATGCGCTCAGACGTCTGAGGGAGGCGCTGGACGATCCGCTGCTGGTGCGAACAGAACGCGGCATGCAGCCGACGCCGCGGGCACAGGCACTGTTGCCCGGCGTGCAGCAGGCACTGAAACTGATCGACCAGACACTCACGCCACCACCGGCCTTCGATCCGGCGACCAGCCAGCGTCGTTTCGTTATCGCCACCACCGACTACTTCGAAGAGGTGTTCTATCCGCCGCTGCTGGCGACGATCAAGCCCACGGCACCACAGTTGGGGTTCGAGATCGAACTGATCACCGAACCGGTGTTGCGCGCCGGTCTCGAAACCCGTGCCATTGATCTGGTGATCGGACTCGAGGCGGATGCCCAGATCCCCGCCGGCCTGATCCGCGATCCCTGGATGTCCGAGAAGCTGGTCTGTCTGGTCGCCGAAGATAACGATGGGGTGGGGGCGCAGCTGAGCCTGGAGCAGTTCGTGGCACTGCCGCAGATCGGTCTGTCGCATATCGGGGCCGGCAACCCGGAGGGGGTGGATCAATGGCTGGCACAGCAGCAGTTGTCCCGCCGGCTGCTTTCACGCAATCTCAACTACATGGCCGCGGCGCGGGCGGTGGCGCTGACCGACGCCGTGCTGACATTGCCGCGGCAGATGGCGATGGTGTTCAGCCGGATGCTGCCGGTGCGGCTGGTGGAGCCGCCGCCGGGGATGCCAAAACTGGAGATGACATTGATTCAGCATCCGCTGCATGCTCGGGACAGCGGTATCCTGTGGCTGAAGGCGCAGCTCCAGTCCCTTGCCGGAACCGTGCGGATGGCTTGAGCGGGAGACGCCATGGCTTTCAGTATCGAACAGTTGCAGGCCTTCGTCGCGGCGGCAGAGCAGGGATCCTTCTCGGCGGCGGCGCGGTGCCTGGGCAAGGCGCAGTCGGTAATCAGCGTCGCGGTCAGTCACCTGGAGATCGACTGCGGCGTTGACCTGTTCGACCGCAGCGGACGCACTCCGGTGCTGACAGCGGAAGGCAGGGCGCTATTGCGCGATGCCCAGGCGATTCTGCAGCGCTGCGAGGAGCTGCGCGCCAGCGCCGCCGCCTTCAGCCGTGGTGTCGAGACCCAGCTGACGCTGGCGGTCGATGCGGCGATCGCGCTGGAGTCGCTGCTGCCGCACCTGACCGATTTCGAAGCCCACTTCCCCCATCTCGAACTCGAGCTGCTCAACCCCACCAGTCAGGATGTGGCGGCGCTGGTGAGCAGCGGGCGCGCGGACCTCGGCGTGATGTTCGAACAGGAGTTCTACCCTCGCGGATTCAATTTCACCGGCATCGATCATGTCGAAGTGATCGCCGTTGCCGGTCCCTCGCACCCATTGGCATTGCTGGAACAGGTCGGGCTAAGCGATCTCGAACAGCACCGTCAGCTGGCGCGGACGACCCGAACCGCAGGGCTGAACCGTATCCAGGAGCTGCAGGGCGGGCGCTGCTGGCGGCTGGAAAGCCAGCACGGGATTCTGACCCTGGCGAGGGCCGGCTTTGGCTGGGCTTACCTGCCGCGCGCCTTCGTCAGCGAGGACCTTGCGCGGGCGCGCCTCATTGCCTTGCCGCTGGCGTTCCAGCAGGTCGACATCCAGGCCGGCATCGATCTGGTCTGGAGCCGTGAGCGCGCGCCGGGCCCGGCGGTGCGCTGGCTGATCGAACGCCTGTCCGGTTGAGCAGGCTTGGCCTGGTCGCTGTGGGGCGGCGCCCCGCCGCGAAGAGGCAGGCTCCATGCCGGAAAGATTCGCCGCGGGGCGCGGCTCCAACGATCCGTGCAATGCCATACGCCTCGCCGCTTAAGTCCAAGGACCCGTTGCCGAAAATGCTAAGTGCCTGTTTAATGAAACGTTGACGCCATTCGGAAAAGGACTTGTCCGCATCATGCAACGAATCGCTCTTTGCCTGCCCCTCCTGCTCGTTCTCGCCAGCCTTTTCAGTCTCCCGGCCCGGGCTTCGGTCGGGCCCATCGACCTGACCGGAAACGGCTACGGCTACTTCGCCCTGGTCATTTTTGCCCTCGCCTACTTGCTGGTGGTCTGCGAGGAGCGGCTGAACCTGCGCAAGTCGAAACCGGTGCTGGTGGGGGCGACCATCATCTGGTCGGTCATCGGCTGGGCCTATATCCAGGGGGCGCTGCCGGGACTGGTGGAGGAGGCCTACAAGCAAACGCTGCTGGAGTTCTCCGAGCTGATGCTGTTCCTGCTGGTGGCGATGACCTATATCAACGCCCTGGAGGAGCGACGGGTGTTCGACGCCCTGCGGGCCTGGATGGTGCGGCGCAATTTCAGCTATCGCACCCTGTTCTGGCTCACCGGCATACTGTCGTTCTGCATATCACCGGTGGCGGATAACCTGACCACCGCGCTGCTGATGTGCGCGGTGGTGATGAAGGTTGCCGAGGGCGACCGTCGCTTTATCAACCTCTGCTGCATCAACATCGTCGTCGCGGCGAATGCAGGCGGCGCCTTCAGCCCCTTCGGCGACATCACCACGCTGATGGTCTGGCAGGCCGGAATGGTCGATTTCGAAGAGTTCTTCGCGCTGCTGGTTCCGTCGCTGGTCAACTTCATGGTGCCGGCAATGCTGATGAGCGTGGCGGTCGAAAACCGCCGCCCCAGCGCAGTCAACGAAGTGGTGGAACTCAAGCGCGGCGCGCGGCGCATCATGCTGCTGTTCCTGCTGTCGATACTGACCGCGGTCGGCTGTCACATGGTGCTGCACCTGCCGCCGGTGCTGGGCATGATGGCCGGTCTTGGCTATCTGCAGTTCTTCGGTTACTACCTGCGCATGACCCTGCCGCGCTCGCTGGAGCGCAAGCGGCGGCTGGCGGAGGCGGAAGGCAACCAGGAGCGTCTGAAATCTCTCGGCAGCGTGGTGCCGTTCGATGTCTTCAGCCGTGTCGCCCGTGCCGAGTGGGATACGCTGCTGTTCTTCTACGGCGTCATCATGTGCGTCGGTGGATTGGGCTACATGGGCTACCTGGCGTTGATGTCCGACCTGCTTTACACCCAGTGGGATCCGACCAGCGCCAACGTCGTGCTGGGTCTCATTTCAGCGGTGATCGACAACATTCCGGTGATGTTCGCGGTGCTGACGATGGAGCCCCAGATGTCCCACGGCCACTGGCTGTTGATCACGCTCACCGCCGGGGTCGGCGGCAGCCTGCTGTCGATCGGCTCCGCCGCCGGCGTCGCGCTGATGGGACAGGCCCGCGGCAGCTACACCTTCTTTGGCCACCTGCGCTGGATGCCGGCGGTGGCGCTGGGCTATGTCGCCAGTATCCTGGCGCACCTCTGGATCAACGCCAGCCTGTTTCACTGACGCCCGGGTGTGTTTCCCGGCGGACATATGGCGTGATTCGTAGATGCTATGAAGGGTCGTCCCCACGACTAAC
>JABXIM010000235.1 GCA_013373085.1 Oceanospirillaceae bacterium
GACCGGGTGCCGAACTTCCGCAAGGGGGCGATGGATCGTGGCGGGAATGGCGCCTACCTCGCCGAGAAGGCGACCCAGCGTTACGGCTCGCGCATCGTCGAGGTGAGCTTCAGCCGTCAGTGGTACGAGCTGGAGATGCCACCCTATATCGAGGGCTTTGCCGATCGCACAGTGCTGCTGGCCCGGCACGAGGATGTGCTGCGCGACCACCAGGCGCTGCAATACGTCGACGGGATCATCCGGGTCCCGCGCAACTTCCGCTTCAAGGGCAGCGACGGGCTCGACCGTCACGGCGACAGCGCGATCGCCGGGGCGCTCGCCGACTTCGCCAGCCGCGAGCCCTGGGCGGAGTACGCCTACCGGCCTGTCGTGCAGACCCCGAGCGATCCCACAGGCGGCCCCGACGAAGACGAGGCCGCCCGTGGATGGTGGCGCCCGCCGCTGGGCGCCGGGCTGCGAGGAGGGATCTGATGTTCGCTTGTTATATGCATCCCCCAGTGCGGGGGCCGGAAGCTGCGCCAACAGCCTCCAACACGGGGCTCCTATCACAGCTCCCCGCCGACCTGAGAAGAATCAAGGTCGCCCCGCGACACCATGCTCGGGGGCGAGCGACAGAAGAGTCAAACACCGTGCCCATCAGGCCTGCAAAACCCATCGCGCCCTATCTCGGCGGCAAGAAGAACCTTGCCCGCCGCATCTGCCGCATCATCGACGCCGATGATCACAAGACCTATGCCGAGCCCTTCGTGGGCATGGGCGGCGTCTTCCTGCGCCGGGCGCGCCCGGTCCGGGCGGAGTTCATCAACGACGCCAACCGCGAGATCTACAACCTGTTCCGCATCCTGCAGGAGCATTACGTCGCCTTCCTCGATCTGCTGAAGTTCCAGATCACGACGCAGGCGAACTTCTACCGCCTTGCTTCGGTCGATCCTGAGACCCTGACCGACCTCCAACGTGCGGCGCGCTTCCTTTATCTGCAGCGCTGCTCATTCGGCGGGCACGTGGCGAAGCGCAGCTTCGGCCTGTCGGCGGACCGGCCCGGGCGCTTCAACCTCACGACACTCGAGCCCGACCTCGAGGCGCTTCACGAACGTCTCTCGGGCGTCACCGTCATGACGCTGGACTTTGCACCGTTCATCTCGCGGATCGATCGCCACAGCGCCTTCTTCTATCTCGATCCGCCGTACTGGGGCTGCGAGACCGATTACGGTCGCGATAGCTTCGGTCGCGACCGTTTTGGTGAGATGTCGGAGCAGCTCCGCGAGATCGCGGGACGCTTCCTGCTCTCCATCAACGATGTGCCGGAGGTGCGCGAACTCTTCGCCTGGGCCCGGATCGTGCCGGTCGAGACCACCTACACCATCCAGTCGGTGGGCAATACCCGGAAAGCCAGTGAGCTTCTGATCGGCAACTTCGACTTCAGCGTGACTGGAAGGAGGTGAGACATGACACGGGGCCATCAACTTGTCGATCAATGGGGCCGCCCGGTGAAGCGCGCGGAGCTGAAGCGCGAACTCGCCGCGCCGACCGTGGGCGGCGTGCGCTCGCCGATCACCGGCTATCCGGGCGACGGGCTCACGCCCGACCGGCTCGCCATCATCCTGAGGGAGGCCGACCAGGGCGATCCGATCCGTTACCTCGAGCTCGCCGAGACGATCGAGGAGCGGGACCTGCACTATGCCGGCGTGCTCGGCACCCGGAAGCGCTCGGTCAGCCAGATCGAGATCACCGTCCAGGAAGGGGGCGAGAGCCAGCACGATCTCGAGATGGCGAAAATGGTCCGCGACTGGCTCGACCGCGACGAGCTGAGCGACGAGACCTTCGACATCCTCGACGCCATGGGCAAGGGCTACAGCTTCACCGAGATCGTTTGGGATACGTCATCGTTGCAGTGGCAGCCGGTGCGGCTGGAATACCGCGATCCCCGCTGGTTCAGCTTCCAGCGCCACGACTTGGCGACGCCGATGATGCTGGACGACAGCGGGCAGGAGATCGCGCTGCCCGCCTACAAGTTCATCTATGCCCGGATCAAGGCGAAGAGCGGGCTGGCCCTGCGCTCGGGGCTGGCGCGGCTCGCGACCTGGAACTGGATGTTCAAGGCCTACACCCAGCGCGACTGGGCGATCTTCACCCAGACCTACGGTCAGCCGATCCGGGTGGGCAAGTACGGGCCCGGCGCAGATCAGAAGGACCAGGACACGCTCTTCCGTGCCGTCGCCAACATCGGAGGCGACTGCGCGGCCATCATCCCCGACAGCATGATGATCGAGTTCATCGAGGCGAAGAGCATCGGCTCCTCGACCGATCACTACGAGCGGCGCTCGGACTGGCTCGACAAGCAGATGTCGAAGGCGGTGCTCGGGCAGACCGCCACGACGGATGCCGAGACCGGCGGGCTCGGATCGGGCAAGGAGCACCGGGAGGTGCAGCAGGACATCAAGGCGGCGGACTGCAAGGCGCTGGCCGCGATCCTGAACCGCGACCTGGTGCGGCCGTGGATCGATCTGGAGTTCGGCCCGCAGGTCGCTTATCCTCGCATTGTCATCAAGCGGCAGGAGCCGGAGGACCTGAAGGCCTTCTCCGATGCCATCGGTCCGATGATCGACCGCGGCCTCCGGGTTGCCACCTCGGACGTGCTCGACAAGTTCGGCCTTCCCGAGGCCGCCCAGGGCGCCGAAATCCTCCGTCCCCAGGGCCAATCCGCCCCGTCAGCGCATCCGCAAGCGCCGGGTGAGGGCGCAATGCCCCCTGAGAGCGCCGTTAAATACCCATTGAATACCCATCCCGCTCCCGCGCGAGGCGTTGCCGCCCTCCAGACAGAAGGCCCCTCAGCGGGCCTCTCTGAGCCGGTCGCCCCGGCGGTCGATCGGCTGGCCAAAGAGGCCGCCCCGGAGATCGAGGCGATGCTCGCGCAGATCGAGGTGATGCTGCAGTCGGCGGGGACGATCTGCGCAAACAGCAGCACGACCGTGCCTTCGTCGTCGCCGGCGCCACGAAGGCGGACCTGTTGGCGGATCTGGCCGCGTCGGTCGACAAGGCGATCTCGGAGGGCAC
>JABXIM010000169.1 GCA_013373085.1 Oceanospirillaceae bacterium
ACATGCCGCCAGCCTGGCCGCGGTGCAGCGTATCTGCGCCTCTGCACCGCGTGTCGCATCACTGCGCCAGCGACTGGACGATAATGCGACGGCGCTGAGGGCCACTCGCAAGGCCTGTCTCTCAGAGTTGGCGGCGGGAAAACCTATTGTCCCGGCCGCCCAATGGCTGGTGGACAATTTTCACAGGGTCGAGGCGCAGGTGCGCGACTGCCGTACGGACTTGCCGCCCAGCTACTACAGGCTTCTGCCGAAACTCGCCCAAGGGCCGTTTCACGGTTATCCGCGAGTGTTCGAATTGATCTGGGCCTATGTCGCGCATACGGACAGCCATCTCGATGCCCCCGCACTGTCCCGCTTTCTGCACGCCTATCAGGAGGTGCAGCCCCTGACCATTGGAGAGCTCTGGGCGGTTCCGATAACGCTCCGCCTCGTCCTTCTGGAAAACCTGCGGCGGCTGGCCGACCAGATCACCTTCGCTCACAGGATGCGCCTGTCGGCGGATGCCCTTGCGGATCGGCTCCTGGAGGCCGGCCAGACCGGGATCGGAATGCCTGCAGATATTGGCACGTCCGAGCCACTTTCCGAGATCTTTGCCGCGCAGTTGGCGAAGCGGCTACGTGATTGCGACCCTGTCACGACACCGGCCATCGGTTGGCTGGAGGATCGGCTGATCAGGCAGGGGTCGAATGTCGATCTGGCAGTCCGGCATGCACAGGAGCGTCAGGGCGCCTCGAACGTCACCGTTCGAAACGTCGTCACCAGCCTGCGCACGATCGCTGAGACGGACTGGCCGGAGCTCTTTGAAAGTGTCAGCCTGGTCGATGCGAAGCTGCGGGAGCATCCGGGATTTTCCGCGATGGATTTCGCCAGCCGCAACCTGTACCGCGATGCACTCGAGGATCTCGCTCGTCACAGTGACCACAGCGAATTGGATCTGGCCGAGCAGGTGCTGGCGACGGCGGTGGCTGCACCGGAGGCGGATGGCGACCGGATTTCCGAGGCGGAAATCCTGCGGAGGAGCGACCCGGGCTGGCATCTCCTCGCCGAGGGCCGGGAGGCGTTCGAACGCCAGGTCGGCTATCGCTACAGAGGATGGCACCGCCCGCAGTTCCGACCCGGTCTCGCAGGATACCTTGGCAGCATTCTTTGTGTCACTCTTGGGCTAATCGCGCTGAGCGCATGGAGTCTGGTGGCTCTTTCCGACCCATCCGTGTCGTGGACTGTGCTTGCGCTCTGGCTTCTCGCAGCGGGCATCCCGGCCAGTGCCGTCGCTCAACTTATCGTTGATCGCATGGTGGCCTGGGCCGTACCTGCCACGGCACTGCCGGGACTGGCACTTGAGAGCGGCGTGCCGTCTTCACTGCGCACGCTCGTGGTTGTGCCGACAATGCTGACAAATGGCGCAGACCTGACCGAACAGCTCGAAGGGCTGGAGGTACATTATCTCTCGGGCGCACACGGAGACGTCACTTTTGCCATCCTGACCGATGGACTGGATGCCCCCGGACAGCACATGCAGGAAGATGCGCCGCTTATCGCATTGATCGAACTCGAGATTGCCAGACTGAACCAGGTCTACGGCGCGGGTCCCGCCGGTGCCCGCTTTCTGCACCTGCATCGTGACCGCCGTTACAACGCCGCCGAACAGATTTGGATGGGATGGGAACGCAAACGCGGCAAGCTGCACGATCTCAACCGTCTGTTGCGCGGTGCCGATGATACCGACTACCGGACGGCAGATGGTCATGTGCCAGCCGTGCCCCCCGAAGTGCGCTACGTCCTGACGCTCGATTCCGACACCCGGATGCCGCGTGACGCGGGCCTGCGGCTGATCGGCAAGATGGCGCACCCGCTGAACCAGCCGATCTTCGATCCGGCCCTCAGCCGGGTCAGTGCTGGTCACGCCATTCTACAGCCGAGGATCACGCCCGCCCTGAGCCCGGCACGGCACGGCACGGCGTTTCAGCGCGCGACCTCGGGTCCGGGCGGGATGGATCCCTACGCTGCAGCTGCGTCGGACGTCTATCAGGATCTCTTCGGCGAGGGCTCATTTACCGGCAAGGGCATCTACGACGTCGATGTCTTCCAGGAGGCGATGGCCGGGCGCGTGCCCGAAAACGCCCTTCTCAGCCATGACCTGCTTGAAGGCATCTTCGCCCGGGCCGGGCTCGTCTCCGACGTGGAACTGATCGAGTCCTTCCCCGACCGGCAGGACCTCGCCGCGCGGCGCATCCATCGCTGGTGTCGCGGCGACTGGCAACTGCTGCCCTGGCTTGGCCGGAAAGGCGGGCTGGGCGCGCTGGGACGGGTCAAGGTGCTGGATACGCTGCGCCGCTCGTTGTTGGCCCCGGCTACGCTTGTCCTGTTGACACTGGGGTGGCTTCTGCCTGGCCCGGCGGCCTTGCTGGCGACGGCTCTGGCGCTGGTCGCCCTGAGCCTGCCCGCTTTCCTGCACGCAGCCCTTTCCGCCGTTCCGCATCAGCGCCGCCTTCACATGGGCAACCACCTGCGCCTGATGCAGGAAGACCTGTCGCTCGCTGTGCTGCAAACCGGGCTGGCGGTCAGCTTTCTCGCCGACGCCGCCTGGCGCGCGCTCGATGCCATCGCCCGCACACTTTGGCGACTGACGGTTTCACGGCGGCATCTCCTGGAATGGACCACTGCGGCCTCGGCCTCGGCCGCTCCGCGCCCCGATCTGCGGGGATTCTTACGGGCCATGGCGCCGGGGATCCTGCTGGGACTGTCAGCCACAGGCCTGGCCGGCTTGTCCGCCCCCGGTTCGCTCCCCCTGATCCTGCCCTTTGCAGCCCTCTGGCTTGCCGCGCCGCTCATCGCCTTTCGGGTCAGTCAGCCTTCCCGCGCACAACCCGACGCCGCCCTTACCCCGCAGGACGCCCAAGAATTGCGCCTGATCGCACGCAGGACATGGCACTATTTCGAGACCTTCGTCACGCCAGAAGACAGCCATCTGCCCCCCGACAACTTTCAGGAGCAGCCACACGCGACGCTTGCGCACCGCACGTCGCCCACAAATATGGGGCTTTACCTGCTGTCCACTGTCACGGCCTGCGATCTCGGCTGGATCGGCCTGCGTCAGACAACCAACCGGATCGCCGCGACCCTTGGCACGATGCAAACGCTGCCGCGTGTCAAGGGGCATTTCTACAACTGGTACGACACGCGAGACTGCAGGGTTCTCGACCCGCCCTATGTCTCGTCGGTGGACAGCGGCAATCTGGCCGGCCACCTGATCGCACTGGCCAACGCCTGCGAGGACTGGGCCGCGCATTCCGGCGCGACGCCACTTCAGAGATCTCAGGGGCTGACCAATCTTCTTGATCTGGTGGAGCGTGACGCAGAGCGGCTAAAGTCCCCGCTCAGTGCCTCCTGCTCCGAGGCGATCGGATCGCTACGCGATGGCCTGAAACAGGCTGAAGTGAACTGGCCCTTCCTGCAACGCCTGGCGGCCAAGGCCGAACTTGCCACTCCGACGCCGGAGGCTATGCCCTCCCATGCCCCCCGATGGCTGTCCTTGCTTCGCGACGGCTTGGCTGAAGCCGCGACAGATGCCGCATTGAGCGAGGCCGACCATGCCGCCCTGGCCGCAGAATTGCATCGGCTGGGAGCGCAGGCCCGCAGGCTCGCAGTGGACATGGACTTCGGCTTCCTGCTCGACCCCGAGCGCAAGCTGCTGTCCATCGGCTACTCGACCCACGAGAACACTCTCGACCCGTCCTGCTATGACCTCCTGGCCTCCGAGGCGCGTCTGGCCAGTCTCTTCGCCGTCGCCAAACAGGATCTGCCGCTGCGTCACTGGTTCCGTCTGGGGCGGACGGTCACCGCAACCCGTGGCGGCGCCGTTCTCGTCTCCTGGGCCGGCTCGATATTCGAATACCTGATGCCTGGACTTGTGATGCAAGAACCCGAAGGCGGTCAGCTGGGTCACACCTGTCGACTGGTCGTCGAGAGACAGATCGCCTACGGACGGGCCCAAGGCGTCCCGTGGGGCATTTCGGAATCCGGCTTCAACGCACGGGATGTGGATTTCAACTATCAGTATTCCACCTTCGGTGTGCCGGGACTTGGGCTCAAGCGCGGGCTTGCGGGGAATCTGGTGGTCGCGCCCTATGCGACTGGGCTGGCCGCGATGCTGAATCCCGGTGCTGCACGGCGGAACTACGAGGACCTGGAGGCTATAGGTGGGCTTGGGCTCTGTGGCTTCTATGAAGCACTCGACTTCACCCCCGACCGTGTGCTGCCGGGCCGCCGCGTTGCCGTGGTGCAAAGCTACATGGCCCATCATCAGGGGATGACCATCGTGGCCATCGCCAACGCCCTGACCGGCGGCCTGATGCGCCAGAGGTTCCACCATGAACCGATGATCCATGCCAGCGAACTGCTTCTGCAGGAACGGCTTCCCCGTGATATCGACCGTGCCTTGCCGCCGCTTGAGGACGCCACGCCCCGCGGGTCCACGACATCGGAGGCGGACCGGGGCCGCCGTATCGCCGGTTGCCCGGGCGGACCCAAGGTCACCCATCTCATGTCGAATGGACGCTACGCGGTGATGCTGACCGCCACGGGCGGCAGTTACAGCCGCTGGGGCGATATCGCGCTCACCCGCTGGCGCGAGGACGCGACCCGGGATCCGCATGGCGCCATCCTCCACATCCGGAATCTCTCGGACGGCTCTGACCAGAGGTTCGGACCTGGCGCGCCGGATACCGCCGACGCGGAGGACGTGCAGTTCTTCGAGGATCACGCGACTTTCACCGCCCGGACCGGCCAGCTCGAAGCGGTGCTGGATGTTCTCGTCTCGGGCGAGGCGGATGCGGAGGTGCGACGCCTGTCGGTGACCAATGGCGGGCGCAAACCCCGGGAACTGGACGTAACGTCCTACGTCGAATTAACGCTGGCGGATCCGGCCTCCGAACAGGCGCACCCGGCCTTCTCGCGGATGTTCGTTCAGACCGAGTTTCTGCCCGAATACGGCGCGTTGATTGCGTGGCGCAGGCGGCGCAGCCCAGAGGAACCGGAAATCTGGGTGGCGCAGTTCACCGTGGTCGAGGGGACGACCGTCGCGCCGCTGCAATATGACAGCGATCGCAACAGCGCTTTCGGCCGCGATCATGATCAGACCCAACCGCACGTCATAACCGATCCGGCTCCTCTTGCCGGGACCACTGGCACGGTGTTGGATCCGGTTTTTGCATTGCGCGACCGGCTCCTGATCGCGCCTGGGCGCACCGCCCGGATCCTGGTCTGGATGGTGGCTGCCGACAGCCGCGAAGCGCTGATGGATCTGATCGACCGGCATCACGACCGCAGCGCCTATGACCGCGCACGGACCCTGGCCTGGACCCAGGCTCAGGTGCAATTGCGCCATCTAGGCATCTCGCCGACCGAAGCCGCCGACTTCCAACGCCTGGCCGCCCCTGTCCTCTATCATGATCGCCGTTTCCGCCTGCCGTCTGCCACCTTGATACGGGGCGCCGGACGTCAATCCGGCCTTTGGCCGCTCGCGATTTCCGGCGATTTGCCGATCGTGGTGCTGCGCATCGACGATCCCGCCGATATCGGACAGGTTCGTGCCTTGCTACAGGCCCACGAGTACTGGCTGGGAAGGCAGCTTGCGGTCGATCTGGTGATCCTCAACGAGCACCCTGCCTCCTATGTCAAGGATCTGCAGACCGCCATCGACATCGCCTTGCGCAGCAGCCATTCCCGTCCCGGCGACGACACGCGACCGGTCCGGGGCGCCGTATTTGCGCTGCGCTCCGACCTGATCGCACCAGATACGCGGGCGCTTCTCCTGGCTGCGGCGCGGGTGGTGATGCTGGCCCGGCGCGGCATGATCGGCGAACAGCTCGACACCCTTCTTGCCGATCCCGTTACGGCTGACACCATGACCGCAGACACGCGACAGATTGGCCCCGCCCCGCAACCCGCCAATGCGCTCCGACTGCGCGCGAACAGACGGGAGAGGAACGCTCCGCAGCGGGACGAGGCCAGGCCGCTGTCCGACCGCCCGGAACTCGAGTTCTTCAATGGTATAGGCGGGTTCGACCGGGAGGGGCGAGAGTATGTCATCCGCCTTGGCCGACCGGACAGTACGCCTGCCCCATGGATCAACGTGATCGCCAATCCGGACTTCGGATTCCAGGTGTCGGCCAGCGGCAGCGGTTTTACCTGGGCCGAGAACAGCCGCGACAACCAGCTAACGCCCTGGTCCAATGATGCTGTGGCAGACCCTCCGGGCGAGGCAATCTACATCCGAGACGACGACAGCGGCGTGTTGTTTTCACCGACTGCGCACCCTCTGCCGCTCTCTGCAGGGGCCGGTCCGCACATCGTGCGACACGGCTTCGGCTACAGCCAGTTCGAGCATCAGGCGAATGGCATCGACTGCGAATTGGTCCAGTTCGTGCCGCGCGCCGATCCGGTCAGGGTCTCGCGGCTGTTCCTGCGCAATACAGGGACGCAGCCCCGGAGGCTAAGCGTCGTCACCTATAGCGAACCCGTCATGGGTCAATCGCGCGCCGCCTCGGCCCCGTTCCTCGTGACCTCGCACGAGCCGGAAACTGGCGCGCTTCTGGTCCAGAATCCGTGGAACACCGCCTTTCCCGGCCGGGTGATGTTCGCGGCGCTCAACGCGCCTTCCGGTCCGGCCGAGGCCTGGACAGGAGATCGCACCGAATTTCTGGGCTCGGGCGGCAGCCATGCCGATCCCGCCGCACTACGCCGGGGCGCCGTCATGTCGGGGCGGGTCGGTGCGGGGCTCGATCCCTGCCTCGCGATGATGAAGACCCTGACCCTGGCCCCTGGTGAAAGCATCGAGCTCGTCCATCTCCTTGGCCAATGCGCAGACGCGGCGGCGGTCGTCCCGCTTCTGAAAAGGCTGCGGTCCGCCGACATGCAGGCCGAACTGGCCGCGGTACAGACCTATTGGGACGACACGCTGGGCGATCTCCGGATCGAGACGCCGGACCGGGCGATGGATATCATGGTCAACGGCTGGTTGCCCTATCAGGCGCTCGCCTGCCGGATCGAGGCGCGTGCGGCCTTCTACCAGGCAAGCGGCGCCTACGGGTTCCGCGACCAGCTGCAGGACAACATGTCCTTCATGCTGACGCGCCCCGACCGCACCCGCGCGCATCTGCTGCGGGCCGCCGCCCGCCAGTTCCCGGAAGGCGACGTGCAGCACTGGTGGCTGCCGCATACCGGCCAGGGGGTGCGGACGCGTATTTCCGACGATTGCGTTTGGCTCGGCCATGCTGTCGCCGCCTATGTGACGTCTACGGGCGACAGGGCGGTTCTGGACGAACAGGTGCCCTTCCTCGAAGGACATCGCCTCGGAGAGAGCGAGCACGACGCATTCTTCCTGCCCGACGATGCAGGCCACGGCGCGTCGCTGTTCGATCACTGTGCCCTGGGACTGGACCGCGCGCTCAGCCTGACCGGGGAGCACGGTCTGCCATTGATCGGCAGCGGCGACTGGAACGACGGGATGAACCGCGTCGGCGCCGCCGGCCGCGGCGAAAGCGTCTGGCTGGGCTGGCTGCTGCTGCAGACGCTCGGCGCCTTCGTGCCGCTTGCGGAAAAGCGCGATCCGGCCCGGGCACGGCGCTGGCGCGAGCAGGCCGAAACGCTGCGCCTCTCCATGGAGACCAATACCTGGGATGGAGACTGGTACCGCCGCGCGACCTTCGATGACGGAACATGGCTGGGGGCGGCCGGCTCCCCGGCCTGTTGCATCGACTCGATCCCGCAAAGCTGGGCGGTGCTTTCCGGACAGGCAGATCCCGATCGCGCGCGGCGCTCGATGGAGTCCGTCGACTGCCTTCTGGTCGATCGCGAAAATGATCTGGCGCGGCTGTTCACGCCGCCCTTCGGGATCGGTCCCGACTCGGGCTCGCAGGACCCGGGCTACATCGCCGGCTATCCGCCGGGGCTGCGCGAGAATGGCGGGCAGTACAGCCATGCCGCGATGTGGGCCATTCTGGCTTGGGCGCGACTGGGGAATGGAGCGCGCGCTGCGGAGCTCTTCGCGATGCTCAATCCGATCAATCACGCCCGGACGCCCGAGGACGTACAGCGCTACAGGACGGAACCCTACGCCGTGGCCGCCGATGTCTATTCCGTTGCACCGCATATCGGACGCGGCGGCTGGAGCTGGTACACGGGCTCGGCCGCGTGGATGCACCGCGCGGCCGTCGAAGGTATCCTCGGCGTGACCCGGAACGGCGACCGCCTGCGGATCGCCCCCGCCATACCACCCGACTGGCCGGGGTTTTCCATGACGCTGAGGGTGGCGGGCACGTCGTGCAGGATCCGGATCGTGAGAGCGGATCATCCGAGAGCCACGCTGGATGGCCAGCCCATCACGGCCGGGCCGGTGGTGTTCCTGCCGCTCGACGGCGGGTCTCACGACCTGACCCTGACTCTCGGCCCCATCGCGTCAACTGAGGCGGCAGCCGAAATCGACAGCTCTGCGCTCCCGATCCCGCCGGACTGACTGCCTGTCCAACCGAAGCCACTCAACCGACCCGACGCCGGGTGACCGCATTGCAGCCGAAAGGCACCTAACGTGACCACGCTGACGACCTATCACAAGACCGAATACCGCTACGGCGAACCCGTTCTGCTTGGACCGCATCGCATGATGCTGCGCCCACGCGAAGCACGAGAGCTGCGGCTGGTGTCGCATGAGATCACCCTCACGCCCCATGCCGATATCACCTGGGCCCATGACGTTACGGGCAATGCGGTCGCCACGGCGCAGTTCAGTCAGCCGAGCGATCATCTGATCATCGAAAGCCGTGCAACGGTCGATCTGACCGCTGCGGTCTGGCCGGTATTCGCCATAGCGGCGGAGGCGATCAGCTTTCCCTTCCTTTATTCAGGCGACGACTGGGCCGATCTCGGCGCCCTGACGGCGCCACAATATCCTGACCCTGACGGCAGGTTTTCCAGCTGGGTCGAGGGCTTCGTCTTTCAACGCCCCACGGATACATTGTCTCTGCTCAAGGATATCGCAAACGGGGTGTCGACGCAGATCTCATATCAGGGGCGAGAGATGGAAGGGACGCAGTCGCCACTGCAAACACTTTCTCGCGGTTGGGGCTCGTGCCGTGATTTTGCGGTGTTGTTTGCCGAAGCCGCGCGCACACTCAGTTTGGGGGCGCGCATCGTTTCCGGCTACCTCTTCGATCCTGAAACGCACCTTGTCGGGTCCGAAGGGGCGGGTTCTACCCATGCCTGGGCCGAAGTCTTCATTCCCGGTGCCGGCTGGGTCGCGTTCGACCCTACAAACCGGAGCGTCGGATCAAAGAACCTCATTCCCGTGGCGGTCGCCCGCGGCATTCATCAGGTCGTCCCGGTCACCGGGAGCTTCACGGGGCGGGGAAACACCCAGCGAAGCATGACAGTCGAGGTGCGCCACGCGGTCATCGTGCACTGATCACCGCGCCCCCGGTCCGCGGGGACCGATCGAGGAGCGCCCCGCGCCGGTTTTCGGGGTCGAGCGAGAACGAAAGACCACATATTGCGCGACGTCAGGATCTCTCCGCCGTCAATGCACTGGAGACCCCGAAATGACGCAACTCCACACCTTTGAGCCTTATCTTGCGCTCGCGCTTCTTCTGGTTCTCTTCGCAGGTTTCCTTTACGAGCGGTTCGCCCCCGAAGTGACGGCCGCTGCGGTCGCGGCGTTGTTTGCCGTTTTTGGACTGGTGCCGCAAGACACCGTTCTATCGGTCTTTTCAAATCCCGCACCGATCACCATCGCCGCAATGTTCATCCTCAGCGGCGCCCTCGTCCGCACCGGGTTGCTCGATGCACTGGCAAACCGGGTCGTCGCCGGCGCCGGCCAGCGCCCCATTGTGGCTACGGGCGTATTTCTGGCTTCGACCCTCGTGGCCTCGGCGCTCATGAACAACACACCTGTCGTCCTGGTACTGATCCCGGTCGCAATAAGACTGGCCCAAAGCCTCGGCCTCGCAGCGACGCGTCTGTTGATCCCGCTCTCTTACATGGCGGTGCTCGGCGGGACCTGCACGCTGATCGGAACCTCGACCAATCTGCTGGTCGATGGCGTTGCCAGAGAGATCGGGCTGGCGCCCTTCTCGATTCTGGAAATCACACCGGTCGGTATGGTGGCCGCGGCCACCGGAGGATTGACCCTGCTGCTACTCGGCCCGCTTCTGCTTCCCAACCGCAAGGATCAGACGGATCTGGGTGCGGCAGGTGAGGCGGACTTCCTGACCGAGTTGCGTCCAAAGGATGATTTCTGGGGACTAAGTCACTCCTTGGGGGATATCGATGATCTGACCCGTCCGGGAGTGACGGTGGTCGGGATACGTTCCGGTGCGGTGGTTAGGCGTGACGACGTGCTCAAACACATCCTTGCTACTGGTGACCGGCTAATAGCGGTTATCCGCACCTCCGAACTTCTGACGTTGAGAAACAGGAAAGGATGGGATGTCGGACTGCGTCAGGGACCGTCAACCAGGGAAAACTCGGAAACCGCAGTCGCAGAGGCGATCGTCACACTGGCGCATCGCAACCGCGGAGTACGGATCGCGCAACTGACCATCGGGTTCAGGTATGGCATGCGTGTCCTGGGGGCACATCGCCACGGGGAAAGCCTCGGCCCCGACCTCTCGACCACGCTCCTCAGACCTGCGGACAAACTGCTACTGGAGGGAACCGACGAAAGCTACGCCCGCCTGATCGAGGCCGGAGACCTGGCTGGCGTCACGATGGCCGGAGGTCGCCCCTTTCGACGCGGCAAGGCCCCACTCGCGCTTACGGCGCTGTTTGCAGTGGTGACCCTGGCCGCCATCGGTGTGGCGGACATCAGCCTTGTTTCCCTCGTCGCCGTGGCCTTCATCCTTGCCCTGCGCTGCATCGACAACGATGAGGCCTGGAGTTCCATCGACGCGGGCGTGCTCGTTCTGATCTTCTCGATGCTGGTGGTCGGTGCGGGGCTGCAGCACTCGGGCGCGATTGCCCTGATCGTCAGTGCCATTGCGCCGCCGCTTGCGGACATGCCCCCGATCGTCGCTCTGGCAGCGGTCTATCTGCTTGCGTCAATCTTGACCGAGGCAGTCACCAACAGCGCGGTCGCGGTCGTCGTGACCCCCCTGGCGATCGGACTGGCGGACCAGATCGGGGTTGATCCACGCTCCTTCGTTGTCGCAGTCATGTTCGGAGCGAGCGCAAGCTTCGCGACCCCGATCGGCTATCAGACCAACACACTGGTTTATGGTGCGGGCAACTACAAGTTCATGGACTTCATCAAGATCGGCCTGCCGATGAACATCATCGTGGGGGCCGCCGCAGTCCTAGCAATTCCGATGTTCTTTCCCTTCTAAATCAGCCGATGAAAGGGCACTGTCAAGTTGCCGGGCACTCCAGATGGCGGTAGCCTGATCTCATGCTGAACGTCGAAGACTTGTACCGGATCAAAGGTTCCGCTTCCCGCGAAGCGTCATCAGCTATGCCGTTTGGGCGTATCACCGTTTCGCCCTGAGCCTGCGCGACGTCGAGGATCTCCTGGCTGAGCGCGGCGTCACGGTTTCCTATGAGACGATCCGCGGCTGGGTTGGCCGCTTTGGCCATCAATTTGCCGCAAGCATCCGGCGGGGCCGTCCGGCTTCTGCGGACAAATGGTATCTCGACGAGGTCGTCATCCGGATGAACGGCAAGGCCCATTGGCTGTGGCGTGCGGTGGACGCGAACGGCGACGTTCTCGATATCCTTATCCAGCCGCGGCGGAACAAGGATGCTGCAAAGCGCTTCTTTCTCAAGCTTTTTCGGCGCTGGGGCATGCTACGTGTCCTGTTGACCGACAAACTCGGTTCATACGCGGCGGCGAAGGCCGAAATCGCGCCGGGCGTCGACCACCGCCAGCACAAGGGACTCAACAGCCGTTCCGAAGCCAGCCATCGCCATACGAGGCGCCGCGAAAAGATCATCGGCCGGTTCAAGTCACCCGGCCATGCCCAGCTGTTCCTCTCGGTTCATGATCAGGCGGCCGCGTTGTTCAGGCCAAAGCGCCATCGTCTCTCCGCCAAGTCCTACCGCCACGCCCGGTCAGATGCCTTCGATCTGTGGGACGAATACACCGCCAAGCTCACCGCCTGAAAAGCGGCCTAAGCAGCCGTCGTTGGGAAACGGATGACAACCTGACAAAGCCGTTCCAATGAGCCGAAATCTTCTTCTCGTCTTGATCGGAGTCCTCGCGGTCTGCCTCATCGGCGCAGGCTATTTTTACTATCAGGAACGCCAAAGCGGCATCGACATCGACATCAACGAGCATGGCGTGACCATCGAGGGGAACTGAAACGACCTCTTACCGACAATACCACCATCGGAGCGTCTTGCATGACGAGCGC